>NZ_JBSGUP010000569.1:0-5435 GCF_053607985.1 Streptomyces sp. NPDC055078 | reverse complement strand
CCCTCACACCTTCGGCCGAGTCACACGGATCGCCGTGGTGACGGCCGAGGCCACGGGAGTCGCCGACGCAACAGATCGCCGGTCCCGCCGAAGCATCGGCTCGACAGGACCGGCGACCGGCGACCGGCGGATCAGTGGACCGGCGGATCAGCGGAAGTCGGCGACGTGGTCGCGCGCCCACTCGGCGAAGGTACGACCCGGTTTGCCCAGCGCCTCCCGCAGGCCGGGCAGGTCGCCGAAGGCCGCGATATCGAACTCTCCCGCCGCGTCCGGGTCCGCCGCATTGCCGTCGTAGTCGGTGAACCCCAGCAGGAAGTCCGCCGCGTCCGCGGCGAACCCACCCTGGGCGATATAGATCTCCCGCGCCTGCTCCCGGCTGATCTCCACGATGCGGACCTCCTCCCCGAGGGCCGCCGCGATGGCCGCGACCTGCTCGCGCTGGCTGATCGCCGAGGGCCCGTGGACGGTGTACGCCGCGCCGGTGTGTCCGTCTTCCAGGAGCGCGGCGACGGCCACATCGGCGATGTCGCGCTCGTGTACGGGTGCCCACGCCGCGTCGGGGTACGGCTCCCGTACCACCCGTTCGGCACGCACGGACGGCGCCCACAGGGCGACTTTGTTCGCCATGAACTCCCCCGGGCGCACATGGGTCCACTCCAGCCCCGACTCCTCGGCGGCCCGCTCCACCGGCAGATGGAAGGTCGTGTCGGAGCCGTCCGCCGCCGCCGCTGACGACAGGACCACGATCCGCCGCACCCCGGCCTCCTTCGCCAGCGCGACGACCTCGCGGGCGGTGTCGGCCACAGGGAACAGATACATCCGCTCGACGCCCTCCAGCGCGCCCCGCAGACTCTCGGGTCGCTCCAGATCCCCGGCGACGACCTCGGCCCCGCCGGGCAGGGCCGCCGTGTCCGGCCTTCTCGTCAGGGCGCGCACCTCGACGCCCCTGTCGACGAGTTGTCCGACCACGAGACGGCCGACGTTTCCGGTCGCACCGGTCACCAGAATCCTCATCATGCCCCTCCGCCGCGGCTGCCCGCCGCTCACCACTCGTTCGTACGCTGTACGCAATTCCTCGACCAAGGGTACACCGTACGCAGTCGTGGTCAAACGGTGTTCTCACCCCGGCGGCCACCGGCCCGGGGGAAGCCCGCCACGCCTCATCCGCGGGCGGCGTGAGGGTGCCGTTGTGCCGGCCGGGTGACGGCGGCCCGGCACCCGTGGGGTGTCGGTGTCACGGCCACCGCCCCTTCCGGCATGGTGTGCTGGACGGAATGGACTTCAAATGGCCGCCCTCCGGATGGGACACGGCGTTCTGCGGCGCAAGCCGATCGAGCACATCGAGGAGCCCGAAGGAGCACGTACCGAACAGCTCGTCCGCTCGCTCGGGCTCTGGCAGCTGACCGCGATCGGCGTCGGCGGCATCATCGGTGCCGGCATCTTCACCCTGGCGGGCGCGGTCGCGAACGGCACGGCGGGACCTGCCGTACTGGTGTCCTTCCTGATCGCCGGTGTCGCGAGTGCCGCCGCGGCGTTCTCGTACGCCGAGTTCGCCGGTCTGATCCCGAAGGCAGGCTCGGCGTACACCTACGGATACGCCGTGCTGGGGGAACTCGCCGGCTGGTTCATCGGCTGGGACCTGCTGCTGGAGTACACCGCGATCGTCGCCGTCGTCGCCATCGGCATCTCCGGGTATTTCAACTTCCTCGTCGAGGAGGCGGGCGCGGAGCTGCCGGCGTGGATGCTCGGCGCCCCCGGCACGGGCGACGGCCGCCATGTCGACCTGTTCGCGGTGCTGCTGTGTCTCTTCGTGGCCTATCTGCTGAACCTCGGCATCAAGAGCGCGGCACGCTTCGAGGTGGTGGTGGTCGCCCTCAAGGTGCTGGTGGTGCTCCTCGTCATCGGCGTCGGACTGTTCCATATCGATACGGCCAACTACAGCCCGTTCTTCCCGTACGGGATCAACGGCGCGTTCACGGGCGCGGCCACGGTGTTCTTCGCGGTCTTCGGCTACGACGCGATGAGTACGGCGGCGGAGGAGTCCAAGGACGCCCAGCGCCATATGCCGAAGGCGATTCTGTACTCGCTGGGCATCTCCATGGTGCTCTATGTGCTGGCCACCCTGGTGCTGACCGGTATGCAGCACTACACGGACATCGACCCGGAGTCCGGCTTCTCCGCGGCCTTCAAGTCGGTGGGGCTGAGCGGAATCGCCGATGTCGTCGCGGTCGGGGCGATCATCGGCATTCTCACCGTGATGTTCACGTTCATGCTGGGTGTGACCCGGGTGTGGTTCTCGATGAGCCGCGACGGGCTGCTGCCCCGGTGGTTCGCGAAGACCCATCCGACCCGGCATGTGCCGACGCGTGTGACATGGATCGTCGGTGCCGGTTCCGCCGCCATCGCCGGTTTCGTGAAGATCGGCGAGGCGGCTGAGCTGACGAACATCGGCATCCTCCTGGCGTTCGCCGTCGTCTGTGTGTCGGTGATCGTCCTGCGCTACCGGAGGCCGGATCTGCCGCGAGAGTTCCGCTGCCCGTGGATGCCCTTCGTACCCGCGCTGGGTGTGGCGGGCTCGATCTGGCTGATCACCTATCTGCAGTGGCACACCTGGGTACGGTTCGCGATCTGGTTCGCCGTCGGCATGCTGGTCTACTTCGGATACTCCTACCGGCGTTCACACCTCGCGGGGGCCGGGGCCCCGGGCACACTCGATCCCCCGGACACGCCCGGACCCTGACCAACTGGCCGGTGGTGCGGCCACGGGCCCTACCCGCCACGGCCCCTTCCCGCCACGGCCGCTTCCCACCACCGCTCCCCCGCCCACTCCGTGCCCCGGCCCGCGCGGCCCGGGCCGGACCGCGCTACCCGGTGCCCCAGGGCCGGGTGGCGCGTTGTTCGCCGGGCCCTCATCCTGGATGACAGATACATCTCCCGCCCGTGGGCGCCCGGTGTGCCCGGCCTCACCTCGTACGCCGGTGGGCCCTTGACTCACCCCCGCCACGGCGCGTATCCACCGCGTGTACGCATCGGGCCTCGCCGGAAGGCCGTCAGACGCCCGGCCCCTGCGGGGCGCCTTCGCGGGGCACCTTCGCGGAGCACCGCCCGGATATGCGGGCCTGACTGAGCGGGCCTGACTGAGCGGCCGGGCTGGGCGGACCTGGCTGCCGGGACTTCGACGACACACCCCGGAGATACCGGACGCCGTACCTCCGGTCATGGGCGGGCGTCTCGCGGACGGCTCGGCATGGATCCCGCGGATGACTCAGCGTGGTTCACGGTCACAACGTGGTTCGCGGTCACACGGAGCATCGCGGTCACACAGGGAAAGGAAGCGTCATGTCCCCTCACTCAGCGGCCGGCGCCGAGGCTCGCGCCGTCTGGTCGGATTTCTGTGCGGTGTCGCCGAGCCCCGAACTGCGGGACCGGCTACGGAGCGAACTCGAACGCGTACGGGAGTCCAACGCCGAACTCGCCACCCATATCGCTCTCGCCCGCACACCGCGCTGGCCCGGCTTCGACGACGGCACGATCATTCCTCCCGAGGAGTTCCCCGCCGGAACACCCGCGGTCACCATCCGCGCGGCGGCGGCCGAGCGGGCCCCGCTGCGCGGGACCGTCCGGGTGATCGTCGTCCTGGTGGACTTCCCCGACAAGGAGATGGCCGCCACCGCCCAGCACTTCAGGGACCTCTTCTTCTCGGAGAACACGCTGGAATACGGCAGTGTGCGGGACTACTTCAAGGAGGTCACCCACGGTCTGGTCACCATCGCGGGCGAGGTCGTCGGCCCTGTGCGGCTGCCGCAGACGATCGCCTGGTACGCCAACGACAACTTCGGCATCGGCCGTCCGTCCGGCGCCGCCCGGGCCAACATCATGGCCAGGGACACCGCCATCCAGGCCGACCCGTCGATCAACTACACCCCGTACGACAACGACGGCAACGGCTTTGTCGACGCCTTCGTCATCGTGCACGCGGGCAAGGGCGGCGAGGTCACCGGCGACCCCCGCGACCTGTGGTCCCACAAGTGGACCCTGCCCACGCCGTACCGTGCGGACGCCTCCAAGATCTACGGATATCTCACCATCCCGGAGGACGCCAGGATCGGCGTCTGCGCACATGAACTCGGCCACCTCCTGTTCGGCTTCCCCGACCTCTACGACATCGACGGAAGCTCCGAGGGAGCGGGCAACTGGTGCCTCATGGGCGGGGGTTCATGGGGCGGCGGCGGCCATGTCCCCGTCCATCCGTCCGCCTGGTGCAAGGCCCAGCAGCAGTGGGTCTCCACCAACCGCGTCACGGCCGACGGCACCCTGACCCTGCCCGATGTGAAGAACAGCTTTGAAGTGCACCGGCTGTGGAAGGACGGCAGTCCTGGCGGCGAGTACTTCCTCCTGGAGAACCGGCAGCAGTCCGGCTACGACAGGTCCCTGCCCGCTTCGGGGGCGCTCCTCTGGCACGTGGACGACAACCAGCCGGACAACAGCGACGAGAACCACTACAAGGTGGGGCTCGTACAGGCCGACGGCCACCGTGATCTGGAGCGTGGCGGCAACCGCGGCGACAAGGGCGACCCCTACCCGGGGAGCACCGGCAACACCGCCTTCACCGGCAGCAGCGACCCGCCGTCCCACTCCTACGCCGGAGCCGAGACCGGGGTGTCCATCACCGGCATCTCGGCACCCGGTGAGGTGATGACGGCCAACGTGTCGTTCGCCCCGAGCCCGACGGCCGAGCGCGGAATGACGACGGCCACCGAGGCCCGGGCGGACGCGGCTCCCGAACTCACCGGGGAGATCCTGGAGATACAGGCCCGGCTGGCGGCGATGGAGCAGGACCTCGCGAACATCGCCTCCAGGGTCCTCACACCCCTCGTCCACCCGGGGACGCGGTCCGACGCGGCCCAGACCACGGCGGCGCACGGCAACGGCCGGCCGGTGTCCCGGTAGTCCATGGTCCAGGCGATCGAGAACCTGACCACCTTGCGGATCCGACTGGTCAGCAGGGCCCCGCACCCCCGGCTCGCGGAGTGGGACCGGGCAGCGGCCGACATCCTCGATGCCGACCCGGTGCGGGGCTTCGCGGATCTGCTGTCGCGGCGTGTCGGCCGCCGCGAGGAACTGGCGGTCCGCCGGGAACTCCTCGGGGGCGCGGCTCCCGGTACGGTCGTCCGGCTGCGGGCCAGGCTCTCGGCCGGGGCGATCATGGCCGAACCGCACCCGCCCCCAGGGGAGTTCGTCATCGAGACCGCGGCACCGTGATGAACCAGCCGCAGGCCGCCGGGGAACCGTGGGCGTGGAACACGGTGGTGACCGCGCCGGGGCGATGACGCGACCGGCTCCGTGCCGCCGCCTCCGCCGGCGGCCCCCGGGGGGGGGCGGCCGGTGGCCCGATGCGCGGCCGCCCGGGGGCCGGGCGGCCGACCCTCCGGGCG
>NZ_JBSGUP010000568.1:0-5444 GCF_053607985.1 Streptomyces sp. NPDC055078 | reverse complement strand
GTGTAGAGCGTCCCCCACATGAGCTGTTCGATCCAGTTGTCGGACAGCTTCTCGTCGAGCACCCCTTCACGGCGCCCCCGGTCGAGGAGCACCGCCATGACGCGGTCCGCCTCGGAGTAATCGCCGGCCCACCCCTCGGCCTCCCAGCCGGGAACGACCAGCATGACGATGTCGCCGATGGCGAAGTACTCCGCCACCAGCCGGGACAGCGCCTCCAGGGCCGGGCCCTCGTCCACCCCGGCCTGCCGGGCCGCCTCGTCGAGCCGCTCGCGGGCGTACGCCGACAGGGCGGCGAGCAGTGCGGGCCGGTCCGCGAAATAGCGCTGCAGGGTGCTGCGCGCGACACCTGCGGCGGCGGCGATCTGCCCCATCGACGCCTTCGGCTCCTCGCCGAGCACGGCGACCGCGGCGTCCAGGATCGCCCGCCGCGTCCGCGTGCGGGTACGGGACTCCTCTGACTGCGTCTGCTTCGGCACAACCACAGCATATATAAGGCAGCCCTTGCCCGTAATAGGCCATGCGTGTTCTACTTTAGGTCATGAGTGACCTATTTACTGAAGGCCCTCCCTCACCTCCCCCACCTGTCCCCCGGTTCGGCAGGTTGCGGCTCCTGTGGAGCTTCGCCCGCCCCTACAAGCGCCGGCTCGCGCTCGGACTCCTCCTCGCCCTCCTCGGGTCGGCGATGGAGCTGGCCACCCCGATGGCCACCAAGATGGTCCTGGACTCGCTCAGCGGAGACGTCCGGCTCGCCTGGCCGATCACCGTCCTGCTGATCCTGCTCGTCGTCGGCGCGGCGGTCGGGATGTGGCAGGCGATCCTGCTGGGCACCGTGTCGGAGCGGATCGTGCTCGATGCCCGAGAGTCGGTCGTACGGCGCTACTTCCAGTCCGCGCTGCTGCCGCTGGCCAAGAAGTCCACCGGTGAGCTGACCACCCGCGCCACATCCGACACCGTGCTGCTGCGGGAAGCCGCGTCCTCCAGCGTCATCGGACTCATCAACGGCACCGTCGTCCTGATCGGGACGCTCGTCCTCATGGGGACCCTGGACCTCGTCCTGCTGGGCGTCACCATCGGCGCGGTCCTCGTCATCAGCGTCGTCTTCATGACCCTCATGCCGAAGATCGCCACGGCCCAGGAACAGGCCCAGGACTCCCTGGGCCGCATGGGCGGCGTACTCGAAGGCGCGCTGCGCGCCCTGCGCACCGTCAAGGCCAGCCGCGCCGAGGAACGGATGACCGAGCAGATCGTCACCAACGCCCGCGACGCGGCCCGGCACGGCGTCGCCGCCGTCCGGCGCGAGGCGGTCGCCTGGACGGTCGCCTTCGGCGGCATCCAGCTCGCCATCATCCTCATCCTCGGGGTGGGTGCGTGGCGGGTCTCCGAAGGGCTGCTGGAGGTCTCCGGGCTGATCGCGTTCCTCCTCTACGCCTTCAACCTCATGGGCCCGATCACGGAGCTGTCCACCCATGTGACCGCCCTCCAGTCGGGGATCGCCGCGGCCTCCCGTATCCGCGAGGTCGACGCGCTCCCCCGGGAGGCCGCCGCCGGTCCGGACGGCCTGCCCGGATCGCGGGAGCCCGTGCCCGACCGGCTCCCGCACCCGAGCCCGGCACCGCCGGTGATCGAACTGCGCGGGGTGACAGCGCGGTACGGGCCCGGTGGCGAGCCCGCCGTACGCTCCATCGATCTCGCCATCCCCGCCCAGGGGCACACCGCCGTCGTCGGCCCGTCCGGTGCGGGCAAGACCACGCTGCTCTCCCTGTTCCTGCGCTTCCTCGAACCCGAGAGCGGCAGCCTCCACCTGGATGGCACCGACTACAGCGGGCTCTCCCCCGCGCAGGTGCGTGAGCGCTTCGCGTACGTCGAACAGGACACCCCGGTTATTCCGGGGAGCATCCGCGAGAACCTGCTCCTCACCCACCCCGACGCCGGGGACGACCTGCGCCGGGCCCTGGACGACGTGCGCCTCACCGAGCACATCGACTCGCTGGCCGACGGCCTGGACACCCAGCTGACGGCCACCTCGTTCTCCGGCGGTCAGCGCCAGCGCATCGCGCTCGCGCGCGCCCTGCTCCGTACGCCGGACGTCCTGCTCCTCGACGAGGCGACCGCGCAGATCGACGCCATCACGGAGGCGGCCATCACCGAGCGCGTCCGGGCGCACGCCGACCGCGCCGCCGTCATCTCCATCGCCCACCGGCTGTCCACCGTCATCCACGCCGACCGCATCGTCGTCATGGAGGCCGGACGCGTTCGCGCGATCGGCACCCACCAGGAACTCCTGCGGACCGACAGCCTCTACCGCGAACTCGTCGAGGCGCTGCACATCGCGGACTCGGGCGCCGGGCCGACGGGTGCCGAACCGACGGACGCCGGGTCGACGGGTGCCGAACCGACGGACGCCGAGCCGGTCACGGCGGGCCGGGCGGCCTCCGCGGCCGGGGACGCCTGAGCCGTGGGCGCGCGCCCGGACGCCGTTGAACGCCCGCGCCGGACGGGTGGCGAACCGGGGTGGGGCGGTCGCTGAGCTGCGGGAACCGCCGCTCCACAGGCCACTGTCAGTGGTGGGGTGCAGACTGGCCCCTATCCCAGACACTGACGTCCTGGAGGGATCGGTCATGACCGACGTACTGCTCACCGTAGGCACGCGCAAGGGACTCTTCATCGGCCGCCGCCGCGGCGGGGCGTGGGACTTCAACGGCCCCCACTTCAACGCCCAGGCCGTGTACTCGATCGGGATCGACACCCGCGGCGCTGGTCCCCGGCTCCTCGTCGGCGGCGACAGCGCCCACTGGGGGCCGTCGGTGTTCCACTCGGACGATCTCGGCGCGACCTGGGCCGAGCCCGCCCGGCCCGCCGTGAAGTTCCCCCAGGACACGGGTGCCTCCCTGGAGCGGGTGTGGCAGCTGCATCCGGCCGGGCCCGCCGACCCGGACGTGGTGTACGCGGGGACGGAGCCGGCCGCGCTGTTCCGCTCCGCCGACCGCGGGGAGAGCTTCGACCTGGTGCGGGCGCTGTGGGAGCATCCCACCCGCTCGCGGTGGGTGCCCGGCGGCGGTGGCGAGGCGGTGCACACCGTGGTCACCGACAGCCGGGATCCGGCCGCGGTGACCGTCGCCGTGTCGACGGCCGGGGTGTTCCGCTCCCAGGCCGGCGGCGCGCGCGGGGCGCCGCCCCACGACGGGGTGTCCGCCGTCTTCCTGCCCGACCCGAACCCGGAGTTCGGGCAGTGCGTCCACAAGATCGCGCAGGACGCGGGGGACGAGGACCGGCTGTATCTCCAGAACCACTGGGGGGTGTTCCGGAGCGACGACGGGGGCGCCCGGTGGACCGATATCGGGCAGGGGCTGCCCTCGGACTTCGGCTTCGCCGTCGCGGCCCATCCGCACCGCCCGGACACCGCCTATGTCTTCCCGATCAGCGCGGACAGCGACCGGGTCCCGGCCGGCCGGCGCTGCCGCGTCTACCGCACATCGGACGCGGGGCGCGGCTGGGAGGAGCTGTCGGCCGGACTGCCGGACGGCGATCACTTCGGCACGGTGCTGCGGGACGCCCTGTGCACGGACGACGGCGACCCGGCGGGGGTGTACTTCGGCAATCGGAACGGCGAGCTGTACGCGAGCGCGGACGACGGGGACAGCTGGCGGCTGCTCGCCTCGCATCTGCCGGATGTGCTCTGTGTGCGCGCCGTGACCCTGGGCTGACCCGATGGGCCGCCCCTGCCCCCGGGCGGATGACCGAAGCCGCCCGGGCCCATGCCGTTCCACCAGTAGAGTGACGCCCCGTGACAGCGCGACGACCTTTGAAAGAAATCATCGAGCCCGGCTGGGCGGACGCTCTGGAGCCGGTGGCGGAGCGGATCGCCGCGATGGGGGACTTCCTGCGAGCGGAGATCGCCGCGGGACGCACCTATCTCCCGGCGGGCGCGCATGTGCTGCGCGCCTTTCAGCAGCCGTTCGAGGAGGTGCGGGTGCTGATCGTCGGTCAGGACCCTTATCCCACCCCGGGGCACGCGGTGGGGCTCAGCTTCTCGGTGGCGCCCGAGGTGCGGCCCGTGCCGGGCAGCCTGGACAACATCTTCCGCGAGATGCACGCGGACCTGGGGCACCCCCGCCCCTCCAACGGCGATCTGACGCCATGGACCCGGCAGGGCGTCCTGCTGCTCAACAGGGCCCTCACCACCGCGCCCCGCAAGCCCGCCGCGCACCGGGGCAAGGGGTGGGAGGAGGTCACCGAGCAGGCGATCCGGGCGCTCGTCGCGCGCGGTACGCCCCTGGTGTCGGTGCTGTGGGGGCGCGACGCGCGCAATCTGCGACCCCTGCTCGGCGAGCTGCCCGCGATCGAGTCGTCGCACCCCTCCCCCATGTCGGCGGACCGGGGGTTCTTCGGCTCGCGCCCGTTCAGCCGGAGCAATGAACTGCTGGAGCGGCAGGGGGCGCGGCCCGTGGACTGGCGGCTGCCGTGACCGGGTCCGCCGTGCGCCGGGTGCTCGGGGTGGACTCCGGCGGCTCCGGGCTGCGGGTCGCTCTCGCCGACGCCCTCGATCCGGCCCGCTCCGAGACCCTGCGGTCGCATGAGCCGGTGCGCACCGGCGCCGGGGGGATCGATCCCGGGCATCTGCTGGAGCAGCTGGTACCGATGGCGCGCGCCCTGCTGGCCGACGCCGGGGGCGGCACCCTGGCAGCGGTGGCGGTCGGGGCAGCCGGGATGGCGACCCTCGGCGGCCGGCTGCGCGCCGAACTGCCCGCCGCCCTGGACGCGTCGCTGGGCGTGCGGCGGCTCGTGCTCGCCGCGGACGCGGTGACGGCGTACGCGGGCGCGCTCGGCCAGCGTCCCGGGGCCGTGGTCGCCGCGGGCACCGGCCTGATCGCGACGGGTACGGATCTGGCCGGCTGGCGCCGGGCGGACGGCTGGGGGCATCTGCTGGGCGACTGCGGCGGCGGTTCCTGGATCGGCCGCGCGGGTCTGGAGGCGGCGCTGCGCGCGCACGACGGGCGGCGGGGCGGCTCGGCGGCCCTGCTGACCGCCGCCGAGGAGCGGTTCGGGCCGGCGGACGAGCTGCCGGGCATGGTGTATCCGCGGACGGACCGCCCCGCGGTGCTGGCGTCGTTCGCCCCGGAGGTCGCCCGCTGCGCCGAGGCGGGGGACGAGGTGGCGGCGGGCATCCTCGCGCTCGCGGCCGGCCATGTCGCGGAGGCGGCGGCGGCCGTCTGCCCGCCCGCCCCCGGGGGTGCCGGGGAGCGGGACGTCGCCCTGACGGGTGGCCTGCTGAAGATGGGCGATCCCCTGCTCGTACCGCTGCGGGCGGAGCTGGCCCGGCAACTGCCGTACGCGCGGACAGTGGTCGCGGCGGGTGATCCGCTCGCCGGGTCCGTACTGCTCGCGGCCGCGCTCGCCACCGGGTCGCTGCGGCTGCCGCACCATCCGACCCTGCTGTATGTACC
>NZ_JBSGUP010000567.1:0-5452 GCF_053607985.1 Streptomyces sp. NPDC055078 | reverse complement strand
CCCCCAGACTTCGTCCGGGGGGACCCCCAACGGGCTGGTTTTGCGCACCCGGGTGGGCAAATTTCAGCCTCGCCGGCGTTTGAGGCGCGGGGCCCGGGGCAGCGCCCCGGCAAGAGCCCGAGCCCGCCGCTGCCGCCCTCGCCAGCGCAGGCCGTACCGTTCATGCTGTGACCCCACTCGCCACGGCGTTCACCCGCACCCAGCGATGGCTCCGCGAGCATCCGCTGGCACTCGACGGCGCGCTCGCCGTGGTCGTACTGATCTGCATGGTCATCGGCTCGTTCGCGGTGAACGGGAAGCACGGGCCGGAGTTCGGCACCCGTACCCCCGACCTGCTCAGCGTGGTGCTGATGGTCCTGGTCTCCGCCGCCCTCGTGTTCCGCCGCCGCAGCCCGATGGCGGTGCTGGTGTTCACGAGCGTGCTCTCGTTGATCGAACTGGGGTTCGGGGATCCTTCGGCCCCGGTCGTGATGGCCGCCGTCATCGCGCTCTACACCGTCGCCGCCCGCACCGACCGGCCCACCACCTGGCGGGTCGGCCTGCTGACCATGACCGTGCTCACCGGCACCGCCATGTTCTTCGGCTCCACCCCCTGGTACACCCAGGAGAACCTCGGCATCTTCGCCTGGACCGGTATGGCCGCCGCCGCCGGTGACGCCGTACGCAGCCGGCGTGCGTTCGTCGACGCCATCCGGGAGCGGGCCGAGCGCGCGGAGCGCAACCGCGAGGAGGAGGCCAGGCGCCGGGTCGCCGAGGAGCGGCTGCGGATCGCCCGCGACCTGCACGACGTGGTCGCCCACCACATCGCCCTGGTCAATGTGCAGGCGGGCGTGGCGGCGCATGTCATGGACAAGCGCCCCGACCAGGCCAAGGAGGCGCTGGCGCATGTACGCGAGGCCAGCCGGTCCGCGCTCAACGAACTGCGGGCCACCGTCGGGCTGCTGAGGCAGTCCGGCGACCCGGAGGCGCCCACCGAACCGGCCCCCGGTCTGGAGGTGCTCGACGAACTGGTGGACACCTTCCGCCACGCCGGGCTGCCGGTCGAGGTGGCCCGCGCCGACGACGGCGGCAAACCCCCCGCGGCCGTCGATCTCGCGGCGTACCGGATCATCCAGGAGGCGCTGACCAATGTGCGCAAGCACGCGGGCCCCGGCGCCAAAGCGGAGGTCAGCGTGATCCGCGTGGGACTGACCCTGGAGGTCACGGTGCTGGACAACGGCGCTCCCCCGGGAGACGGCGACACCCGGTACGGCAGTGGCACCTGGGGCGGCAGCGGCACCTGGGATACCGGTGGCACCCGGGACAGCGGTGACCCTTACGACGCCGGTCGTACCCACGACGCCGCTCGCACCCGGGACGGCGGCGGCACCCGCGACAGCGGCCGTACGCGCGACGGCGGTACCCCGGACGCCCGCGAGGTCTCCTCGGGCGGCCACGGTCTGCTCGGGATGCGCGAGCGCGTCACCGCGCTCGGCGGCAGACTCAGTGCTGGCCCCCGATACGGAGGTGGCTTCCGGGTGCAGGCGATACTGCCTCTCACGGCACGGACGGGGCGAGAGGGGAAGGACAGATGACGATCAGGGTGCTGCTCGCCGACGACCAGACACTGCTGCGCAGCGCGTTCCGGGTCCTGGTGGACTCGGAGCCGGACATGCAGGTGGTCGGGGAGGCCGCGGACGGCGCGGAGGCCGTCGCCCTCGCCCGCTCGGAGCGGGCCGACGTCGTCCTGATGGACATCCGGATGCCCGGTACGGACGGCCTCGCCGCCACCCGCCTGATCAGCGCCGATCCCGCGCTGTCGCAGGTACGGGTCGTCATGCTGACGACCTTCGAGGTGGACGAGTACGTCGTCCAGTCGCTGCGGGCGGGGGCCTCCGGCTTCCTCGGCAAGGGCGCGGAGCCGGAGGAACTGCTGAACGCCATCCGGATCGCCTCCGCGGGCGATGCCCTGCTCTCCCCGGTCGCGACCAAGGGCCTGATCGCCAGATTCCTCGCCCAGAGCAGCGACGCGGACGACGCCGACCGGTCCGGTACGTACTCCGAACGGCTCGGGGCGCTCACCGTGCGCGAGCGCGAGGTCCTCGTCCTGGTCGCCGGCGGCCACTCCAACGACGAGATCGCCGAACGGCTCCAGGTGAGCCCCCTCACCGTCAAGACTCATGTCAACCGCGCGATGGCCAAGCTCGGCGCCCGCGACCGGGCCCAACTGGTGGTCACGGCCTATGAGTCCGGACTCGTCCGTCCAAGGGTGGAGTGAATCCGCGCTCGCGTGTACTCCAGCTGCGGTATGCGCGAGATAAGGAAACGGGACCTGGGGGGTACGGGTGACCCCTCACACATGGCTGATCGTATAAGCGGGCGTTGAAGTGTGCCCATCATGCCTGCCGCGTAAGCCACAGAAGAGAGACCTCATGTCCTGGCTGTCAAAGTTCAGCCTGTCGCAACGCGCCCTCATCGGGCTGATCTCGATCGTGGCGATCGTCTTCGGGGCGATTGCCATCCCGCAGCTCAAGCAGCAGTTGCTGCCCTCCATCGACCTGCCGATGGTGTCGGTGCTCGCCTCCTACGAGGGCGCGTCGCCCGCTGTGGTCGAGAAACAGGTCGTGGAGCCGCTCGAAAGCACCATCGAGACCGTCGACGGCATCAAGGGCATCACTTCCACGGCGAGCGAGGGCAACGCCGTGATCATGGCCAGCTTCGAGTACGGGGACGGCACCAAGCAGCTCGTCGCCGATGTCCAGCAGGCGGTGAACCGGGCCCGCAGCCAGCTCCCCGACACCGTCGACCCCGAGGTCATCGCGGGCTCCACCGACGACATCCCCACCGTCGTCCTCGCGGTCACCTCGGGCAAGGACCAGCAGACCCTCTCCGACCAGCTCAAGCGCACCGTCGTGCCCACGCTGGAGGACATCGAGGGCGTCGGCCAGGTCTCCATCGACGGCGTCCGGGAACTCCAGGTCTCCGTCACCCCCGACGAGGCCAAGCTCGCCGCGGCGGGCCTGAACACCCCCGCCCTCGCCGCGGCGCTCCGCGCGGGCGGCGCGACGACCCCGGCCGGTGCCTTCAGCGAGGACGGCAAGAGCCGTACCGTCCAGGTCGGCGGCGGCTTCACCGATCTGAAGCAGATCCAGGAGCTGCGCGTCACCCCGGCGCCGCCCGCCAAGGGCAAGCCGGTACGCCTCGGCGACATCGCCACCGTGCAGGAGACGCCGTCCACCGCCGCCTCCCTCACCCGCACCAACGGCAAGCCGAGCCTCGCCGTCCTGGCCACCATGGACAACGACGGCAGTGCCGTCGCCATCTCCGACGCGGTCAAGGACAAGCTGCCCGAGATGCGCAAGGACCTCGGCGCGGGCGCGGAGCTGACCGTCGTGTCCGACCAGGGCCCGGCCGTCTCCAAGGCGATCTCGGGACTGACCACCGAGGGCGCGCTCGGACTGCTCTTCGCGGTGATCATCATCCTGGTCTTCCTGGCCTCGCTGCGCTCCACCCTGGTCACCGCGGTCTCCATCCCGCTGTCCGTGGTGCTCGCGCTGATCGTGCTGTGGACCCGTGATCTGTCGCTCAACATGCTCACCCTGGGCGCGCTGACCATCGCGATCGGCCGGGTCGTCGACGACTCGATCGTCGTCCTGGAGAACATCAAGCGCCACCTCGGCTACGGCGAGGAGCGGCAGAGTGCCATCATCGACGCGGTCAAGGAGGTCGCCGGAGCGGTCACCGCGTCGACGCTGACGACCGTGGCCGTGTTCCTGCCCATCGGACTCGTCGGCGGCATGGTCGGCGAGCTGTTCGGCTCGTTCTCGCTGACCGTCACCGCGGCGCTGCTCGCCTCGCTGCTGGTCTCGCTCACCGTGGTGCCGGTGCTGTCGTTCTGGTTCCTGCGCGCCCCCAAGGACGTACGGGACCTCGACCCGGACGAGGCCCGCCGGATCGCCGAGGAGAAGGAGGAGCGCAGCCGCCTCCAGCGGATCTACGTCCCCGTCCTGCGCTTCGCGACCCGCCGCCGGATCACCAGCGTCGTCCTCGCCGTCGTCATCCTCCTCGGCACGTTCGGCATGGCCGGACTGCTGAAGACGAACTTCTTCGACCAGGGCGAGCAGGAGGTCATGTCCCTCAAGCAGGAACTGCCCCCCGGCACCAGCCTGGAGGCGTCCGACGCCGCCGCGAAGAAGGTCGAGAAGGTTCTCGACGGAGTTGACGAGCTGGAGAACTACCAGGTCACCGTGGGCTCCTCCGGCTTCATGGCGGCCTTCGGCGGTGGTACGGGCACCAACCAGGCCACGTACCAGATGACGCTGAAGGACGCGGCCGACTACGAGAAGACCAAGGACCGCATCGACGGCGAGCTGGCCAAGCTCGACGGCATCGGCGACACGACCATCGCCGCCGGTGACGGCTTCGGCAGCCAGGATCTGAGCGTCGTGGTGAAGGCCGCCGACCCGGACATCCTGAAGTCGGCGTCCGAGGCCGTACGCAAGGAGGTCGCGGGACTGGACGATGTCACCGATGTCCAGAGCGACCTGGCCCAGAGCGTCCCCCGGATCTCGGTCAAGGCGAACGCCAAGGCCGCCGAGGCCGGTTTCGACGAGACCACGCTCGGGATGGCCGTCGCCCAGGCGGTCCGCGGCACCCCGTCCGGCAAGGCCATCATGAACACCACCGAGCGCGATGTCGTCATCACCTCGGCCAAGCCGGCCAAGACGCTCGCCGAACTGCGGGTGCTGCCGCTCGGCACGGCCAAGCTCGGTGAGATCGCCGATGTCCAGCTGGTGCCGGGACCGGTCTCCATGACCCGGATCGACGGCTCCCGGGCCGCGACGATCACCGCGAAGCCGACCGGCGACAACACGGGCGAGGTCAGCACCAAGCTCACCTCCAAGCTGAAGTCCCTCGATCTGCCGGAGGGCGCCACGGCCGCCATCGGCGGTGTCTCCGAGGACCAGGACGAGGCGTTCGCCTCGCTCGGCCTGGCGATGCTCGCGGCCATCGCGATCGTCTTCATGCTGCTCGTCGCCACCTTCCGCTCGCTGATCCAGCCGCTGATCCTGCTGGTCTCCATCCCGTTCGCGGCGACCGGCGCCATCGGTCTGCTGGTTGTGACGGGCACTCCGATGGGCGTCCCGGCGATGATCGGCATGCTGATGCTCATCGGCATCGTGGTCACCAACGCGATCGTGCTGATCGACCTGATCAACCAGTACCGGGCCCAGGGGCTCGGCGTCATCGAATCGGTCATCGAGGGCGGCCGGCACCGGCTGCGCCCGATCCTGATGACGGCCCTGGCGACCATCTTCGCCCTCCTCCCGATGGCGCTCGGCGTCACCGGCGAGGGCGGCTTCATCGCCCAGGGGCTGGCCGTGGTCGTGATCGGCGGCCTGTTCAGCTCGACCCTGCTCACCCTGCTGCTGGTGCCGACGCTGTACGCGATGGTGGAGCTGCGCAAGGAGCG
>NZ_JBSGUP010000566.1:0-5474 GCF_053607985.1 Streptomyces sp. NPDC055078 | reverse complement strand
GGTCCGTACGCCCGCCCGCCCGCCGCGTGAGGGCGAGGGTGTTCTCGCTCTGGTCGGGTGGTCGCGATGACCGCCATGTCCGCTCAGGCCGAAGCTGCCCGCCGGGCCGCTGCTGCTGCCGCTGAGGCCGCCCGCCGGGCGTCCGAGGCCGCTGCCGCGCTCCAGCGCGCCGCCGCCGCGAAGACGCGGATCGGTGGCCGCTGATGAGCGGCAGCACCGAGGGGACCGCGTGGGCGCTCCAGACACAGGCTGATGGCTGGGCGGCTGGCGTGGGTTCGCAGGACCCTGCCCCTTCGGCTGCTGATCTGGCGTGGCAGCAGTCGCTGATGCGGGACGTGTTCGAGGACGCGGCCCGGCTCACCGACCAGCCGAAGGACCGGTGACCGGCTATGGGCTGGGGACGCAAGCAGGAGCCGTCAGAAATGCTGGCTGCTCAGGAGCAGAACCGGGCCGATGCTCTGGCGAAGCGGTGCGGCGAGATCACCTCCACACCGGGTCATCCGTCGCTGGGGAGTCTGCCGCACTACCAGGCCGCTTACCGGAACGCGTCCGGCACGGCCGCAGGTCACACCGCACAGCCGGAGTGACCGGCGATTGAGCACACCGCCCCGATGGTCGCAGGCCGGGTTCGACTCCCGGCCGGGGCACTCCATCCACTGAACGGCCGTGCGCCCCCGGAGCGGGAACTCCGGGGGCGCTGATGTGGGCCGTTCCCATCCCTTGCTGAGGAGAGTGCACGACCCATGACCATTGTGACGCTTCACCCTGCTCTGGTGTCCGGTCCCACGGATGCGGAGCTGGAGGAGATCGAGCGGGAGATGCCGCTGATCACCGCTGAGCTGGATCTGTTGGACGCGGAGATCACGGTGATCGACCGGCCCGCGTCGGAGCTGGACGCCCGGCGTATCCGGCGGGCCCGCCGCCGGGTGCTCGCCGCCCGCCGGACGCTCGCCAACCGCACCACCGTTCCGGCGGGGGGTGCGGCATGAGCGGTCTGACTCTGAGCGGCTTGGACTCGCCGTTGCGGGTGCTGCGGCTGCTGGTCGCGGACTTCTCCGGCCTGCCCGCGCCCTCCGTGGCCGTGTCCGACATCACCCCGAACCGGCTGGAGCTGTCGTTCTACGACGACTTCGCCGCGTTCGAGACGTGGCGCGCGGCCCTGAACTTCGACCCCGGGGCGGTGTCGTACGGGGAGCAGCGCGGGGGCCGCACCCGGGTGCTGTCGGTGACCGCCGAGTATGCCGGCGCTTCGGTGCGGCTGGTCGGCTACACCACCCACCCCGACCACATCGATCACCTCGATCACCTCGATCACCTCGATCATTCCGGGGGTGCGGCGTGAGCGGGGTGGCCGATGACCGGGCGCAGCGGCGTGCGGATCACGCTGCGGATGCGGAGCAGCGGCGTTTGGACGCGGCTGCGGCCGATGTGCGGCGTGCGGAGCGTGAGCGTGCCCGTGATGAGCGGGCGGCGCGGCTGCGTGAGCGGGAGCGGGCGGAGAGGGTACGGGCGCGTGCGGAGCGGGCTGAGCGCCGTGCGGCCCGCTCGGGGCGGCTCACCGCGGAGTTCGTCTACCGCCGGGGCACGCTGGCTCTGGTGGTGGCGTCCGGGCTGGCGTCCCTGCCCGCGCAGGTTCTGCATTTCGTCCACATCAGTGCGATGCTGCTGCCGCTGCCGTTCGCGCTGGAGGGCGCGGCGTGGGTGATGGCGGCCGGGGTCGCCTACGCGGATGCGCGTCATCTCCCGGCATGGGTGCGGTGGCTGCTGCGGGGGCTGGTCGCCGTGTGCGCCGGGTTCGCCGCGTTCATCAACTACGGCTACGGGCTGTCGCTGGCGACCGGCGGTCTCAGTGAGGCTGAGGCGCGGACGGTCGGTACCGGTCTGGCGGCCGTGACCCTGCTGGGCCCGGTCGTGTTCGAGATCCGGCAATGGGTGTCCACGCTGGCGGCCACCGAGGGCGGGCAGGACGCCCGGGACCGCAGGCGGCACGACCGGAACCGTCGCCGCCACCACGGCAAGGTCGCCCGGATCGCCGAGCGGCTGCTGTCCGCCGCCCCGTACGGGTCCCTGTCGCCGGAGAATGCGTGGGCGCGTGCCTGGCAGATCCACACCGGCACCGACGAGTACGGCATGACCCCCGATCTGCACCGCCGGGCCGTCAAGTCCGCCGCCGCGCTCACCGCCGCCCGCACCCCGATCAGAAACCATGATGAATCGACTCGGATCGACATCAATCGATCTATGTCTGACCTGCCTGAATCGACCCCTTGGCCGCCGGTGACCGGACACACTCCGATCGACCCCCCGGCGCTGGCGAGCGATGCGGCCGACACCCAGGGCGCGATCCGGCCGGCAGTCGCTGCGGCCGAGTCGACCCGCCCGCGCCGGGCGACCGGCCGGGTACCCGTAGTGGCCCGTGCCCCTCGATCGTCCCGGACCCGCACCCCCGATCAGCTCCTGATCGAGGCACGGACCGCTACCGCCGACTGGCCCGATGCGGAGCTGACCGGTGAAGCGATCCGCAAAGCAGTCCGCACCGCCCCGGCACGCGCCCGCGTCCTGCGCGACACCCTGCGCGCCGAACGCGCCACCAGTGACAAGTCCACGGCGGCGGGCTGATGTCCCCCGCGTTCGGCAAGTGCTACGACCCGCACGGCACCCGCTACGGCGTTCCGACGTTCCCGTGGCGTTACGCCCCGGACGGGTTGGCGACGCGCCGTCAGCTCCGGGCCCTGGGCCTGCGTCCCGGGGGTCAGGACATCGCGGCGCAGGTCATGCGCCGCTCCCCCCGCCGTCCCGGCGGGGTGAGGGTCGCCTACCTGTACCGGATCGACCGGGCGCTGCCGGTCCGCCCGATGACCGCCCGCAAGTGGGGCGCGCTCGCGCTCGCGATGCTCGCCCGCCGCACCTGCCCCGCCTGCCGACTCGACGCGGGATACGTCATCCCCACCTCCCTCGGCACGTGCGTGACCTGCGCCTACCCCACCCAGACCGCCGCCTGACACCCCACCCCATCGCATCCCATCGCTTCAAGGAGAGTCTCCATGGAGTCCCTGCCCGAGCTGGCCCGTGTGGTGCAGCTCCCCGACGGCACTCATGTGTACGTCGACCCCGCCCACCTCCCTGCCGCGCACCCGCCCGCGCCCCCGGTGCCGCAGGTCGTTCATCAGCACATCCACCAGGCCCCGCCGGACCGCACGGTCCAGCGCATCGCGCTCGGCTCCGGTGTCGGGGCCGGAACTGTCGCCGCCGGGGTCTATTTCGGCCCGCTGCTGGTCGCCGCCATCACCAGCATGGCCATCTCGCTGGCCGTGGTCGCCCTGGTCATCGTCGTCACCGCATGGGGCGTCGTCACCGTCGTCCGCTCCGTGGGCGGACCGGACGGCAAGAACGCCGCCAAGACGATCCGCTCCGCGCGCCGTCGCTGACGGCTGCCCGCGTCGCCCCGGCATCCCGTCGGGGCGGCAAGGGGAGCCGGGACAGCCCCGGCCCAGGGGGGAGCGGTATGGCGTTCAAGGCAGGCGAAAAGGTCCTGATCACGGCGTGCGCGGACGACCCGCGCGCGGTCGGCAGGACGGGCCGGATCGTAGACGAGGTGCCGCCCGGACCGCTGACGGCCGGTCGGTGGACTGTCCACCGCATCAGCGTGTTCATCGGCCCGGTCCTGTGCCACCCGCACGAGCTGGAGCGTGCCTGACGGTCGCCCGTCCGCCCCGGGGGTCTCCCGGGACGGGCGGGGTGCCGGACAGACCGGCCCCAGAGACGGAGCGTCATCCATGGCACAGCAGGAAGAGCGTGAGCCCAGGCTCACCGCAGGCGAGAAGGCCAAGGTCGCGTGGTACATCGCGCGGATGGCGAAGCGCGGTATCGCTGCCCGCAACTCGCCCACGGGCGACGTCTACCAGACCGACCTTCAGCAGAAGTTGGAACGGGTCCTTGAGCAGGCGCGCAAGCGCGAGGAACGCGAAACCAAGAAGCGCTAGCTACCCCGGGACGACCGCGCATCTTTGGCGAGAGCAGGCGGTCGCCCCGGGCCCATCCCATCCCCCTTTTCGAGCAGGACAGGAGACCTCCCAGCATGACGGACAACGGGAACGTCGTTCATCTCTTCAAGCCACCCGGTACAGACCCCCTGGCCCCCGGTGACCCGGTGTCTCCCGTGGTCACGCCTGCCCCTGGCGTTGCCGGTGGCGGGGTGTCGCGGGTGCCGTTGTGGGTGCGGTCCGGTCGTGCGGTGCGTGCGGCTGTGGTGGATGAGCGCACTCGGGTGGCGTGTGGTCTGGTGGTGCGGCACGGCTCGTACGTCGTCGGTGGCGGGCGGGTCGTGGCCCGCCGGGCGTGGGACGGCCGTACCGCCGCACGGTATGAGCGGATGATCCGCGCGGCCGAAGCGGCCGGGAACATGGAGGCGGCTGCTGAGTGGGAGGACCGGGGCAGGCAGTTTCGGGCGGCGCGTCATCAGCGCCGGATGGACCTACTGACGGCCCCGCAGCGGGCCGCGAAGAGCGCGGTCATGGGTGCGGGTCTGGGTGCGGGCAGTCTGCTCGCCCTGGGGATCGCGCTGGCGGTCGCGAACGAGGACATCGGTGATGTCCTGGCTCCGACGATGGCCGGGATCGAGCTGGTCCGGTGGACCGTCGTGATCGTGTCCGTGGTCTGGGGCCCGCTGATGGCTGTTGGTCCGTGGCTCGCCCTGCTCGGTCTGTGGGCGGTGGGACGGCACCGGCAGACCGCCCCGCAGTGGGCACTCCCGGCCGGTCAGCGGAGCAGTGACACAGGTGCTCCGGTCACTCCCTCGGTCGTGGTCACCGCCCTGCGCGATCTGGGGATCGCTCCGCTCAAGGCAGCGATCCGGGAGATGGGCGACGCCGGGGCCGCGATGCTCGGCCCGATCCGGATCGCGGGATGCGGCGTGGAAGTCGATGTGACCTTGCCCTCAGGGGTGTCGACAGACGAAGTGCAAAAGCGCCGGCGGAAGCTCGCCGAGAACCTCGCTCGGCACGAACACGAGGTGTTCATCACGATTCCGCAGGCCGCCCGCACGGTACGGCTGTGGATCGCCGACTCCGGGGCACTGGATGAGCCGATCGGCCCGTCCCCGCTGGTCACCGACCCGTCTCTGTCCGCCGACCTCTACACCGGCCGGGCCCCGTGGGGTCAGGATCTGCGCGGGGACGCGGCCCTGTTGAGCCTGCTGCAACGGCATCTGCTGATCACCGGTCTGTCCAACCAGGGCAAAACCGCGTCGCTGCGCGCCCTGGCGCTGTGGCTGGCGCTGGACACGAGCGTTGAGTTCCGGCTCGCCGACCTCAAAGGGGTGGGCGACTGGCGCATGTTCGAGGGACTGGCCACCGTCCTCATCCAGGGCCCGACCGACGGTCACGTCATCCAGGCGACCGGGATGCTGGAAGACGCCGTGCGGGAGATGGAACGCCGTATCACCGCGCTGGAGCAGTCCGGCGCGACCGACGGGG
>NZ_JBSGUP010000565.1:0-5480 GCF_053607985.1 Streptomyces sp. NPDC055078 | reverse complement strand
CTGTCCATCGGCCTCCTCGGCAACGCCGCCGACCTGCTGCCGCGCCTGCTCGCCGAGGGTGCGCCCATCGACATCGTGACCGACCAGACCTCGGCGCACGACCCGCTGGCCTACCTCCCGAGCGGTGTCGACTTCGCCGACATGGCCTCGTACGCGGCCGAGAAGCCCGCCGACTTCACCCTGCGCGCCCGGGAGTCGATGGCGCGTCAGGTGGAGGCGATGGTCGGCTTCCAGGACGCGGGCGCGGAGGTCTTCGACTACGGCAACTCCATCCGGGGCGAGGCCCGGCTCGCCGGGTACGACCGGGCGTTCGACTTCCCCGGCTTCGTACCGGCGTATATCCGGCCGCTGTTCTGCGAGGGGCGCGGGCCGTTCCGCTGGGCGGCCCTGTCGGGCGAGGCGTCGGACATCGCGAAGACCGACCGCGCGCTGCTCGAACTGTTCCCCGAGAACGAGTCCCTCCACCGCTGGATCAGGATGGCGGGCGAACGCGTCCACTTCCAGGGCCTGCCCGCCCGTATCTGCTGGCTCGGCTACGGCGAGCGCGACCGCGCGGGCGAGCGGTTCAACGACATGGTCGCGAGCGGCGAACTGGCCGCGCCGCTGGCGATCGGCCGCGACCATCTGGACTGCGGCTCGGTGGCGTCCCCGTACCGCGAGACGGAGGCCATGCTCGACGGCTCGGACGCCATCGCCGACTGGCCGCTGCTGAACGCCATGGTGAACGTGGCATCCGGCGCGTCCTGGGTCTCCATCCACCACGGCGGCGGCGTGGGCATGGGCCGCTCCATCCATGCGGGTCAGGTGACCGTCGCCGACGGCACCGAACTGGCCGGGGAGAAGATCCGCCGGGTGCTCACCAACGACCCCGGAATGGGCGTCATCCGCCATGTCGACGCGGGCTACGACACCGCCGAGTCCGTCGCCGCCGGGCTCGGGGTCCGCATCCCGATGCGGGAGGGCGAGTGACCGCCCGCCGCCCGGCCGTGCCGTCCGGGCGAACCGGGACCCCGGCCGGGTTCACGGACATGTGGGCCGAGCTGGCGCGGATCGGCCGCGATCCCCGGACGAAGGGCTACCGCCGCCACGCGTGGACGGCGGCGGACACCGACTGCCGGACCTGGTTCCGGGAGCAGGCCGAGGCACGCGGGCTCACCCTGGAGACCGACCGCAACGGCAATCAGTGGGCCTGGCTCGGCGACCCCACCCGGGGGGACGCCGTGGTGACCGGCTCCCATCTGGACTCGGTGCCCGACGGGGGCGCGTTCGACGGACCCCTCGGCGTCGTCTCCTCCTTCGCGGCCCTGGACGAACTGCGCCGCAGGGAAGCGGAGTTCACCCGGCCCCTCGCGGTGGTGAACTTCGGCGACGAGGAAGGCGCGCGCTTCGGGCTCGCCTGCGTCGGCTCGCGGCTCACCGCCGGACAGCTCACCCGGCGGCAGGCGTACGCGCTCCAGGACGCCGACGGCATCACGCTCCCCCAGGCCATGGAGGCCGCGGGCCATGACCCCGACGTCATCGGGCCCGACCCCGAACGGCTGGCGCGGATCGGCGCGTTCGTGGAACTGCACGTCGAGCAGGGGCGCGCACTCGATCTGACCGGCGACGCCATCGGGATCGCGTCCGCCATCTGGCCCCACGGCCGCTGGCGGTTCGACTTCCACGGCGAGGCCAACCACGCGGGCACCACCCGGCTCACCGACCGCCGCGACCCGATGCTCAGCTACGCCGAGACCGTCATCGCCGCCCGCCGCGAGGCGGAACTCGCGGGCGCGGTCGCCACCTTCGGCAAGGTCTCCGTCGAACCGAACGGCGTCAACGCCATCCCATCGCTGGTACGCGGCTGGCTCGACTCGCGCGCCGCCGACCAGGGCACCCTGGACACCGTCGTCGCCGCGATCGAACGGGCCGCCGGGGAGCGCGCCCGCCGGGACGGCGTGGATCTGACGGTCGTACGGGAGTCCTTCACCCCGGTCGTCGAGTTCGCGCACACTCTGCGGGACGAGCTGAACCGCATCCTCGGCGGCCGGGTCCCGGTGCTGGGCACGGGGGCGGGACACGACGCGGGAATCCTCTCCGCCGCCGTACCGACCGCCATGCTGTTCGTACGGAACCCCACGGGCGTCTCGCACTCCCCGGCCGAGTTCGCGGCCGAGGACGACTGTGTCGCGGGGGTCCTCGCGCTCGCCGACGTACTGGAGGGTCTCGCGTGCCCCTGACACCACAGTCACCACCGTCGCCACCGACTCCACCGTCACTGCCGTCACCGCCGTCACGACCGGCGCCGGGCACGCCGCCGGCGGCCGTCTACTGGGCCGAGCACGCCTGGCTCGGCGCCCATGTCGAACCGGATGTGGTGCTGGAGGTGCGCGACAGCCGGATCGGGGCCGTACGCCGGGGGGCCGACCGGCCGCCCCCCGGCGCGGAGGTGCTGCGCGGCCTGACCATTCCCGGCCTGGCCAACAGCCACAGCCACGCCTTCCACCGGGCGCTGCGCGGGACCGTACAGGTCGGCTCCGGCACCTTCTGGACCTGGCGCGAGGTGATGTACCAGGTCGCGTCCCGGCTCACCCCGGACTCGTACCACGCCCTCGCGCGCGCCGCCTACGCGGAGATGGCCCTCGCGGGCATCACGGCGGTGGGGGAGTTCCACTACCTCCACCACGGGCCGGGCGGCGTCCCGTACGCCGAACCCAACGCCATGGGCGAAGCCATGATCGCGGCGGCGGCTGACGCGGGCATCCGGATCACCCTCCTCGACACGGCCTATCTGCGCGGCGGCCTCACCCGCGACGGGCACCGGCCCCTCGAAGGCCCGCAGCTCCGGTTCGGCGACGGCTCGGCGGACGGCTGGTACGAGCGCTGGTCGCTGCTCAAGGCCCGTGACCACGCCCGGATCGGTGCGGCGATCCACTCGGTACGGGCGTTCTCCGAGCCGGACGGCTACACCGCGTTCGCGGCCCGCACCGAGGGCGCTCCCGTGCATATCCATCTCTCGGAGCAGCCCGCCGAGAACGAGGCGTGCCTCGCCTTCTACGGCTGCACCCCGACCCGGCTCCTGGACCGCACCGGCTTCTGGAAGCCGACGGTGACCGCCGTGCACGCCACCCATCTCACGGACGACGACATCCGCGTCCTGGGCGGCGCGGGCGCCGGTACCTGTATGTGCCCGACGACCGAACGGGACCTGGCTGACGGCATCGGCCCCGCCGCCGCCCTCCAGCGGGCGGGTTCGCCGCTCTCCCTCGGCAGCGACAGCCACGCGGTGATCGATCTGCTGGAGGAGGCACGGGCCCTGGAACTGGACGAACGCCTGCGCACCCGCACCCGCGGCCACTGGACGGCCGGGGCCCTGCTGCGCGCCGCCACCTCCGACGGCCACGCGGCCCTCGGCTGGCCCGAAGCGGGCCGGCTGGAGGCGGGCGCCCTCGCCGACTTCACCACGGTCGCCCTGGACTCGGTCCGCACCGCAGGGCCGCTGCCCCGGCTGGCGGCCGAGACCGTGCTCTTCGCCGGGTCGGCGGCGGATGTCACGGACGTCGTGGTCGGCGGCCGTCGCGTGGTGCGCGCCGGCGCGCACTGTCTGATCCCGGATGTGCCGTCCGCGCTCACCTCGGCGATCGCCGCCCTCCGCTCATGATCCCGCGTACCGGGCACGCGCTCGCCCGGACCGAGGCCCTAACCTTCCTGGAGGACCGAGAGCACATTGCCCGCCGGGTCGGTGAACCAGGCGATGAGCGGGCCGCCGCCCCGGAAGATGCCCCGCTCGTCGGTCTCGAAGCCTTCGTAGCGCAGAAACTCCACGCCCCGCTCGGTCAGCCCGTCGACGGCCTGTTCGATGTCGGACACCGGGAAGTTGAGAATGGTGTACGTCGCCGGGGTGTGGTCGGGCTTCGGGTACACCAGGGTGTCCCGGTCGCCCGCGAGATGCAGTATCAGCATGCCGTTGTCCTCGGACACCCGCAGCCCGAGGGTCTCTCCGTAGAACTTGCTCGCGGCCGGGATGTCATCCACCGCGAAGCCGCTGAACGCCTTTGCCTTACCGAGCATGTCGATTCGCCGCCCGTCTCTCATTCTCCGAGTGTGGCTTTCTCCGTACACAGGGGTGACCGGGCGACGGCCGGGAACTCATCGCCGACCGCCCGGGCCGCGCCCTGCCGGCCGTACGACCACCCCGTACGGCACCGCCGGAACGGCAGGACATTCCCGTGGAGAGGAACGAACCCATGAGCACCACTCTCATCACCAACCTCAGCACCCTGGTCACCAACGACCCCGCCCTCGGCGATCACACCCCCCTCGGCCTGCTCCATGACGCCGCCGTCGTCCTCGACGGGGAGAAGGTCGGCTGGGTGGGCCGGGCCCAGGACGCGCCCGACGCCGACACCGTGCATGACGCTGGCGGCCGGGCCGCCGTGCCCGGGTTCGTCGACTCGCACTCCCATCTGCTCTTCGGCGGGGACCGGACCGAGGAGTTCAATGCCCGGATGTCCGGCCGCGCGTACGAGGCGGGCGGTATCCGTACGACCGTCGCCGCCACCCGCGCGGCCACGGACGCGGCGCTGGAGGCGAATCTCCTGCGGTATCTGGACGAGGCGCTCCGGCAGGGCACGACCACCTTCGAGACCAAGTCGGGATACGGGCTGACCACCCACGACGAGGCCCGCGCCCTGAGGATCGCCGCCCGGCACACCGAGGAGGTCACCTACCTCGGCGCGCATATCGTGCCGCCCGACTTCGCGGACGATCCGGCCGGATACGTCGGCCTGGTCACCGGGGAGATGCTCGACGCCTGCGCCCCGTACGCCCGCTGGGTCGATGTGTTCTGCGAGAAGGGGGCGTTCGACGGGGACCAGGCGCGCGCCGTCCTCACCGCGGGCCTGGCGAAGGGCCTGATCCCGCGCGTGCACGCCAACCAGCTCGGTCACGGGCCCGGGGTGCGGCTCGCCGTCGAGGTGGGCGCGGCCAGCGCGGACCACTGCACGCATCTGACCGGCCGGGACGTCGACGCCCTCGCGAGCGGGAGCACGGTGGCGACCCTGCTGCCCGGCGCGGAGTTCTCCACCCGCGCCCAGTGGCCCGACGCCCGGCGGCTGCTGGACGCGGGGGTGACCGTGGCGCTGTCCACGGACTGCAACCCCGGGTCGTCGTTCACCTCGTCGATGCCGTTCTGTATCGCGCTGGCCGTACGGGACATGGGAATGACCCCGGACGAGGCGCTGTGGGCGGCCACGGCGGGCGGCGCGGCGGCCCTGCGGCGCGACGACATCGGGCGGCTGTCACCCGGCGCCCGCGCGGATCTCGCGCTGCTCGACGCGCCCAGCCATGTCCATCTCGCCTACCGCCCCGGCGTCCCGCTGATCACCGATGTCTGGCGTCAGGGGCGCAAGGGCCGGTAGGCGGGGGCACGCGGTCACAGGCGCGGTCACAGGCGCGGTCACGGGCGCAAGTGCCGGTGGTCGCCGGTGGTCAGGGGGGCG
>NZ_JBSGUP010000564.1:0-5485 GCF_053607985.1 Streptomyces sp. NPDC055078 | reverse complement strand
GTCCTGTACACATCAGGGACGGTAGACGGGTTCGTCCGGATCGGAAAGCCCTTGTGCGATAGGTAAGTTGAACTTCTTCCCACGGCAGGACAAAGACGGACCGGGGCAGCGCTGACCGCCCGGCGGCGCTTGCCGCCGCCGGGCACTGGCCTGCGGAAATAGCGGCGGAATGGTGTCCGAGGGCTAGTCGCCACCACCGAAGGCGGCGTCGAACGAGGCGGTGGGGGGCTCGAAATCGAACCGCTTCAGATGGGCAAGCGCTTGTGGCGCACCCGTGAGCCGGTCCATGCCGGCGTCCTCCCACTCCACCGAGACCGGGCCGTCGTAGCCGATCGAGCGCAGCATCCGGAAGACGTCCTCCCAGGGGACGTCACCGTGTCCGGCGGAGACGAAGTCCCAGCCGCGCCGGGGGTCGCCCCAGGGCAGATGCGAGCCGAGCCGGCCGTTGCGGCCGTCCAGCCGCTTGCGTGCCTCCTTGCAGTCGACGTGGTAGATCCGGTCCCTGAAGTCGTAGAGGAAGCCGACCGGATCGAGGTCCTGCCAGACGAAATGGCTGGGGTCGAAGTTCAGCCCGAAGGCCGGCCGGTGGCCGACGGCCTCCAGGGCGCGCTTGGTGCTCCAGTAGTCGTACGCGATCTCGCTGGGGTGCACCTCGTGGGCGAAGCGGACGCCCTCGGCGTCGAAGACGTCGAGGATCGGGTTCCACCGCTCGGCGAAGTCCTCGTAACCTCGGTCGATCATGCCGTCCGGCACGGGCGGGAACATGGCGACCAGATGCCAGATGGACGAGCCGGTGAAGCCGACGACGGTGTCCACCCCGAAGGCCGCCGCTGCCCGCGCGGTGTCCTTCAGTTCGGCGGCGGCCCGGCGGCGTACGCCCTCGGGCTCCCCGTCCCCCCAGATGCGGGCGGGCACGATGCCCCGGTGCCGCTCGTCGATGGGGTGGTCGCAGACCGCCTGGCCCACCAGATGGTTGGAGATCGCCCAGCACTTGAGGCCGTACTTTTCGAGCAGGGCGTGCCGGCCGTCGAGATACGCCGGGTCCCCGAGCGCCTTGTCCACCTCGAAGTGGTCGCCCCAGCAGGCGAGTTCCAGCCCGTCGTAGCCGAAGTCGCGGGCGAGGCGGCAGACCTCCTCCAGCGGCAGATCGGCCCACTGGCCGGTGAAGAGTGTGAACGGGCGTGGCATGGAACCCTCCCTAGACGTGGCTGTTCACGGGGTTTACGGGGGTGAAGACGGCGTTGTTCTCCGCGCTCTCCTCCACCGCGGCCAGGACCCGCTGCACCTGGAGACCGTCCGCGAACGACGGGACCGGGTCGGTGCCCGTGGCGATCGCCTCGATCAGATCGCGGGCCTGGTGGGTGAAGGTGTGCTCGTAGCCGAGCGGGTGCCCCGGGGGCCACCACGCCTCCAGATACGGATGGTCCGCCTCGGTGACCAGGATGCGCCGGAATCCGGCGGACGCGACGGGCTCGGTGTGGTCGTGGAACGACAGTTCGTTGAGCCGCTCCAGATCGAAGGCGAGCGAACCCAGTTCGCCGTTGATCTCGAACCGCAGCGCGTTCTTGCGGCCCGCCGCCATCCGGGTGGCTTCGAAGGAGGCGAGCGCCCCCGACGCGAGCCGGCCGGTGAACAGGGCCGCGTCGTCGACGGTGACCGCCCCCCGCCCGGCGGTGCCGGAGCCGGCGAGCCCCCCCGGGCGGGCGGCGAGCAGCGGACGCTCCCGTACGAACGTCTCCGCCAGCGCGGAGACCCCGGTCAGCGGCTCGCCCGCCAGATGCTGGGCGAGGTCGACGATATGCGCGCCGAGGTCGCCGAGCGCTCCGGAGCCCGCGTGTTCGCGCTGGAGCCGCCAGGTCAGCGGGGCCTGCGGGTCGACCAGCCAGTCCTGGAGATAGCTGAACCGCACATGGCGCAGGGTGCCGACGCGGCCTTCGGCGATGAGCCGCCGGGCGTAGGCGACGGCCGGGACGCGCCGGTAGTTGAAGCCGACCATCGCCAGCTGTCCGCGTTCCCTGGCGCGTTCGGCCGCCGCCGTCATCGCCTGTGCCTCGGCGACCGAGTTGGCGAGGGGCTTCTCGCACAGGACGTGCTTGCCCGCCTCCAGCGCCGCGATGGCGATCTCCGCATGGAGGTCCCCCGGAGTGCAGATGTCGACCAGCTGCACATCGTCCCGGGCTATGAGGTCGCGCCAGTCGGTCTCCGCCGCGGCCCAGCCGTGCCGGTCGGCCGCGGCGCGCACGGCTGACGGATCACGTCCGGCTATCGCGGCGAGCACCGGCCGCATCGGCAGATCGAAGACCCGGCCCACGGTGCGCCAGCCCTGTGAATGGGCGGCTCCCATGAACGCGTATCCGACCATGCCGACGCCGAGAGTCGGCGGAGCGGCCTCACTGTCCCTCTGTTCCATACGGATTCCTCCTCGTCGGACTGCTCAGTGGGGGCGGGCGTGCCGGTCAGATGAAGCCGGTGGGCAGGTACTGGTCGACGTTCTCCTTGGTGACGACGGCCGAGTACAGGGTGATCGACGCGGGGATCTCCAGCTCCGCCATCCCGCCCACGCCCTTGCCCTGGGCGACCGCGCGGGCGATGTCGATGGCGGACGCCGACATGGTCGGCGGGTAGAGCACGGTCGCCTTGAGCACGCTGTTGTCCGCCTTGATGGCGTCCATGGCGGACTTGGCGCCCGCGCCGCCGACCATCAGGAAGTCCTTGCGGCCCGCCTGGGCGATCGCGCGCAGGGCGCCCACGCCCTGGTCGTCGTCGTGGTTCCACAGGGCGTCGAACTGCTTCTGGGCCTGGAGGAGCTGCGCCATCTTGGCCTGGCCGGACTCGACGGTGAAGTCGGCGGCCTGCCGGGCGACCTTCTTGATGTTGGGGTAGTTCTTCAGGGCGTCGTCGAAGCCCTGGGTGCGCTGCTTGGTGAGTTCGAGGTTGTCGACCCCGGCCAGCTCGATGACCTTGGCGTTCGCCTTGCCCTTGAGCTTCTCGCCGATGTACCGGCCCGCGTTCAGGCCCATGCCGTAGTTGTCGCCGCCGATCCAGCAGCGGTACGCCTGCGGGGAGGCGAAGATCCGGTCCAGGTTGATGACGGGGATGCCCGCCTTCATGGCCTGGAGGCCGACCTGGGTGAGGGCCTTGCCGTCGGCGGGGAGGATGACGAGGACGTCGACCTTCTTGTTGATCAGCGTCTGGATCTGGCCGATCTGGGCGGCGGTGTCGTTGGAGCCCTCGGTGATCTCCAGGGTGACATCGGAGTACTTCTTCGCCCGCGTCCTGGCGTTGTCGTTGATCGCGTTGAGCCAGCCGTGGTCGGCCTGCGGTCCGGCGAAGCCGATGGTGACGGCCTTTCCGGGCTTCTCGTCGGCGACAGGGGCGTTGTTGGTGGCGCCCTCCGGCTTCTTGGCCTCATTGCTGGTGCAGGCGGTGAGGAACGCGCCCGCGGAGACGGCCGCGGTGCCGAAGAGCATTCCTCTGCGGCTGGGGCGGGAGTTCTGTGGCATGGCGGATCAGCCCTTCCGGTGGTGGAGCGAGGGTGGGTGAGGGGGTGTTCGGGGGTGCGCGGGCCGGGCGTGCGCGGTAGGGGTGCGGCCGAGTGGGTCAGGCGTCGCCGCTGTTGCGCAGGGTCCGGTGCTGCACCAGGACGGCGGCGACGATGATCGCGCCCTTGGCGATCTGCTGAACCGCGCTCTCCAGGTTGTTGAGGGCGAAGATATTGGTGATCGTGGTGAAGATCAGCACGCCGAGCACGGAGCCGACGATGGTGCCCCGGCCGCCGCTGAGGAGGGTGCCGCCGATGATCGCGGCGGCGATGGCGTCGAGTTCGTAGAGGTTGCCGTTGGTGTTCTGTCCCGAGCCGGCCAGCACGATCAGCATGAAGGCGGCGATCCCGCAGCACAGTCCGGAGAGGAGATACAGATAGAGCCGCTGCCTGCGGACGTCGATCCCGGCGAGCCTGGCGGCTTCCGCGTTGCCGCCGACGGCGAACGTCCGCCGCCCGAAGGTCGTCCGGTTCAGCAGCAGCCAGCCGATGACGACGACGGCAGCGAAGACCAGGACCAGCGGCGGTATGCCGAGGATGTTGGCGTCCTTGATACCGAGGTCGAGCACCGATTCGACGGTGACGATCTGGGTCTTGCCATCGGTGATCTGGAGGGCGAGTCCCCGGGCGGACGCGAGCATCGCGATGGTCGCGATGAACGGCACCATCCCGCCGTACGCGATCAGCAGTCCGTTCACCAGGCCGCAGGCGAGGCCGACGATCACCGCCGTGAAGAGGATGCCCGCGAAGCCGTACTCCTGGGTGGCCACGGTCGTCGCCCACACCGAGGCCAGCGCCACGATCGCGCCGACGGACAGATCGATGCCGCCGCTGGTGATGACGAACGTCATGCCGACGGTGACGACGCCGATGATGGACGCCTGGGTGAGGACGAGCTGAAGATTGCTGGTGTCCAGGAACTCATCGGGCTTGGTGATGCCGCCGACGACGACCAGGGCGGCGAGGACGCCGAGGAGGGAGAGATTGCGGACGTCCAGGCGCATGCCGAGCGGGCGTCGCGAACCCCCGTTGTCCGGCGGCGACTTCACAAGGGTGGGCGGCGTGTTCTGCTGCGCCGGAGTGGCTGGCTGCGTCATGCCGTCGGGCTCCCTTCCATCACAAGGTCGAGTACGCGGTGCTCGTCCAGTTCCCGGGCGTCGGCCGTGTGCACGACGCTGCCCTCGCGCAGCACCAGCACCCGGTCGGCGAGGCCCAGGACTTCGGGCACTTCGCTGGATACGAGAAGTACGGCCAGGCCGTCGTCGGCCAGCCTGCGGATCACGGCATAGAGTTCGGCGCGCGCTCCGACGTCGACGCCCCGGGTGGGTTCGTCGAGCAGCAGCACCTTGCAGCCGCGCAGCAGCCAGCGGGCCAGGACGGCCTTCTGCTGGTTGCCGCCCGAGAGGGTGCGGATACGGGCGTCGGGGTTGTCCGGGCGCAGTGAGAGTTCCCTGGTCGCCTGCTGGGCGGCGGCCCGTTCGGCCGCGCGGTCGAGCCAGCCCGCGCGGGCGAAGCGGGAGAGGGTGGAGATGGACACATTGCGGGTGACGGTCTCGATGAGCAGCAGCCCCTGGGCCTTGCGCTCCTCGGGGGCCAGCCCGATCCCGGCGCGTACGGCGGAGCGGACGCTGCCGGGGCGCAGGGGTTCGCCGTCGACCAGGACGCGTCCGGCGGTGGGTTTGCGGGCGCCGTAGATGGTCTCCAGGATCTCGGAGCGGCCGGAGCCGACGAGTCCGGCGAGCCCGACGATCTCACCGGGTCGCAGTTCGAGGTCGACGGGGGCGAACTCGCCCTTCCTGGTGAGCCCTTCGACGCTGAGGACCGGCGGTTTGCGATCACCCGCGGCGGGTCCGGGCCGCTCGGGGAAGACATACGCGACGTCCCGCCCGGTCATCAGGGCGACGACCTCGCTGGTCGGGGTGGACTCGGCGGGCAGTCCGACGG
>NZ_JBSGUP010000563.1:0-5502 GCF_053607985.1 Streptomyces sp. NPDC055078 | reverse complement strand
GCGCGGGAGGAGGCGATCCGCCCGGCGGTCGGCCGGGTGGAGTCTCGGAGGGAGAACCCGTGGCCGGCGGTGCCGGGAGCGGGGTGGCCGCCGCGCCGGGAGCGGGGCCGGTTGCGGGGCCGGGTGCGTCCCGAACATTTGAACGACGCCTGGGCGTACGGTGGTTGACTGTCGGCCGGGTGGCTGGTCCGGTGTCCCGACCGCCATACTGCGAGGCGGGATCGGCGGCTCCGGGGTGCCGTGGTACCCCGGCGGACGGCGCGCGATGCCGGCGGCCGGCGGGACCGGAACCCGGCCCCCGGGCCACATGGCGCCGGGGCGCCGGCGGACCGGTCGTCTCCCGGCGCGTACCGGCCCCGGGGGACCGGAGTCCGGCCGTGGGAGCGGGTGCGGGTGCGGGTGCGGGTGCGGGACAGGGGGCGGTGGCGTGACAGGGGGCGGGGACGGATGCCGGGGGCATGGCGGGTGTCGTCTTTCCAGGGGGAACGTCGGTCAGCCGGCGGGCGTGCGGGCCGCCAGGGTGTGCGCGGGCAGCGAGTCCCGGGCGGTGTCCGGTCCGTGGTCGGCGGCCACCGGGGCGACGCTGCCGGGTCCCCGGCCGGGGGCATACCGGACGGTGTCGCCGACCGGTTCCGGCACCCCTGGCGGCAGGACGCCACCACCGGCTTGGGCGGGGGCGACGCCGCCGCGGCTCGCGTCCGGTGTCCGCGCGAGCGGGGTGGCGCGGGCCCACCACCCGGCCCGCCCGCCCAGGCGCGCGCGGTGATGGAGGTCGGCGAGGGTGTCGCGCGCCGTGCCGCGAACAAGCAGAGAAGCGCTGGTCATGCTGGTCTCCGCGGTGGTCGGGTGCGGTGGTCCGGACATGAGGCGCCCGCCGTTCGCCCGGCACCCCCGCTCATCGGTGCGGTGATGCGTCACGGCGAATGCGGACATAGTCAGCCTGTGGGGTGCGGTGCTCAAAGCGCAACGTGCAGAGTGTGCAGTGTGAGCGGCTTGCGCATGGTGTCGTACGGGATCGGCGAGGGGAGGAATCACGGGTGAGGCAGAGGTCGGGGAGGACCGTGCAGCACGCCGTCCTGGCCGCGCGGCTCCGGCAGTTGCGCGAGCGGGCCGGGCTGTCCCAGAAGGAGGCGGCGGACGCGCTGGGCGCACACCGCACCACCGTCCTGCGGATCGAGCGGGCGGAGACATCGCTGGACTCGGGACAGGTCCGGGCACTGCTGCGGCTGTACGGCACCGGCGCGGCCGAAGTCGAGCAGTTCCTCGGCCAGTTGGCGAGCGCCAACCTCCCGGGCTGGTGGCACCCCTGGCGCGATGTGATGGACCCGTGGCAGCAGGATCTGATGAGCGTGGAGTCGGCGTCCCGCATCATCCGCCTCTGGCATCCCGCGCTGGTCCCGGAGCTGTTACGCACCCCGGCCTACGCCCGCGCGGTCGAGGATGTGCTGCGGGAGGACGCGTCGCCCGCCGACCGCGAGCGGCGCGTGGAGTATCTGAGAGAGCGTCAGGCCCGGCTGGCGGAGCGGACGACCCGGATCTGGGCCCTGATGCCGGAGGCCGCCCTGAACACCTGGGTGGCCGGCGACGCCGTCATGCGGGAGCAGGCCGAGGCGCTGCGCGCCACGATCGAACACCCGGAACTGATCACCCTTCAGATCGTTCCGCTCGCCGCCCCACTTCATCCATTGACCGGCGCGGCGGCCCTGACCGTCTATAGGGTGGACGTCCCCGAGATCCCCGATCACGTCGTCCGGGACAGCCCGGTCGGCGCGCCCGACATCTGGGACGACACCTGCACGGTGACCGCCTACCGTATGCGTCTCGACGCGGCCTGCGCCTTCGCCCCGCCGCCGCAGACACCGCTCCCCGCCACCCGTATCCGACCAGGAGAGACGAACCTGTCATGACGGACGACCCGCAGCGCCGTATCGATACCTCCGTCGCTCATTCCGCTCGTGTCTGGAACTACTGGCTGGGCGGCAAGGACCACTACACCGCCGATCAGGTGGCGGGGGACGCCTATCGCGAGGTGTGCCCGCGCATCGAGATCTTCGCGCAGGAGTCACGCGGATTCCTCAGGCGTACCGTCACCCACCTCGCGGCCGAGGCGGGGATGACACAGTTCCTGGACCTGGGGTCCGGGCTTCCGACCACCGACAACACCCATGAGGTGGCGCAGCGCATCGCCCCCGCCGCGCGGGTCGTCTACGTGGACCACGACCCGCTGGTGCTGCTCCATGTGCACGGGTTGCTGACCAGCACCCCCGAGGGTGCCACCGCCTACGTCGAGGCGGATATGCGCGACACCGACGCGGTCATCGACGGCGCGGCGAGGACTCTGGACCTGACCCGGCCGGTCGCCCTGGTCATCTCCGATGTGCTGGGCCATATCGTCGACTTCGACGAGGCGCTCGCCCTGGTCGCGCGGCTCGTCGGCCGGCTGCCCTCCGGCAGCCACCTCGCGCTGAGCCACGCGGACGCGGCGGACGCCGAGCACGCCGCGGCCCAGGACGCCTACAACGCCTCGGGGGCCGTTCCCTACATCCTCCGGTCGCCCGAACAGATCGTCCGGTTCTTCGACGGCCTCGAACTGGTCGACCCGGGATTCGTGTCCTGGCCGAACTGGCGGCCCGACGCCACCACCACGTCCACCACCGAGCGGGCGGGCTGGGGCGCCGTCGCCCGTATCCCGTGATCCGAACGCACCCGATCGCGGCGTGCCCCGCCGTCACCGGGGGCGCGACGCTCCCCACGGCCGGCGGGAAAATCACCGGGGGCATGCCGCTCCCCACGGCCACCGACGGAGGTGCGCCGCTCTCCGCGTACCCAACCGCCCCCCGGCGTGACCGGCTCATCGCCCATGGACAGTGACAGTCTGGTGATGCGGCGGCTGTTCGCCGCGGCGGCGCGTTCCGGGGCGTCGCTGATCGCGGAAGCCGCCGCGGCGGTCGGCGGCTGGGCGGTGCTGGTCGACCCCATCGCGGGCGCCGTCTACAGCTCGCCGTGCGCAGCGGCGCCCAAGGGAGTCAACGCCGCCGCCGTGGCCGAGACGCCGAGCGCCGAGACGGGCGCGGAGTGCACCCTCGTCCGCCGGGTCGCGGGCGCGGCCCTGGTGGTCCGTCCCGGTGTCGACACCTCCGCCCGCCGCGCCGACCTGGTCGCACGGACCGCCGTCTGGCTGCTGGAGGTTCGGGCCCGGCGGGCCGAGGAGCTGAGACCGGCGGAGATACGGCTGCACGCCGCGGTGACGCGGCTGCTGCTGCGGGGCGAGACCCTGCTGGCGCGCGAGGTGATCGGTGACCTGGCGTCACATGCCACCGTCTACCGGCTCACCGGCGGCCCCGACCCCCAGGGCGCCCACGAGGCGTTGTGGCGGGCGCTGCTGCCTACCGCCGCCCGCAAGGGGACACACACCCTCGTGGCACTTCTGGACGGCGAACTGGCCGTGGTCGCCCTGCACGCCGCTGCCGCCGACGACGGCCGCGCCCTGCGGCTGATCGCCCGCGCCGCCGAGCGCCACGGCCTCCTCGGCGGGGTCTCCGACCCCGCGCCGCTGTCCATGCTGGCCACCGCCTGGGCCGAGGCCGGGCAGGCCCGTGCCGGCGCGGCGGCCGGCCGGCGGCTGGTGCCCGTCACCGGTCTCGGCGACCGGGCCCTGCTGCGGATCATCCCGGCGGACCGGCTCACCGCGTGGGCCGCCGCGCTGCTCAGCCCCCTGGACCCCGCCCACCGGCGGGTACTGGAAGCCTGGCTGCGCAGCGGATCGATCGGTGTCACCGCCCAGCTGCTGGGCATCTCACGGGGCACCGTACGGTCCCGGCTGCGCTCGGCCGCGGAGCTGCTGCCCGCCGTGCTGGACTCGGCGACCGTTCAGGCCCAACTGCTGGTCGCGCTGCGCGCACCGGCCGAGTCCCCGGTTCCGGACCGGCGAAGTGTTCCCGAGTCCCCGGTTCCGGATCGACGAACCGTCCCCGAGTCTCCGGTTCCGGAACGGCGCACCGTCCCCGAGACCTCGCTTACGCAACGGCGAAGTGTTCCCGAGGCCCCGCTTCCGGAACAGCGAACAGCCCTCGTGACCGGCCGGCCGGCTTCGCTCCCGCCCCCCATCGGGCTCGTGGACGAGACGACGGCACGCCGCTGGGCCACCACACTCGTCGGCCCCCTGGGGGAGGGCCACCGGATCACCCTGCGCGTCTGGCTGGAGCACCTGGGCCGGAGCGCCCCGGCCGCACATGCCCTGGGACTGCACCGCACGACGCTCAGCCGCTGGCTGGAGCAGATCGAGGAACGGCTCGGTGTGGACCTGGCCGCCCCCGGCACCCGCGCGGAACTCCACCTCGCCCTGGAGACCCTGGGCGGTGCGTCGGCCTCCCGTCGCCTGCCCAGGCGCGGCGGCCGCGCGTATCAGTAGGCCGCCCGGCGCCCGGGATTCCGCCCGCCGGACGGCCCACCGCAGAGGCCGCCCGGAGACCCCGGACAAACCTTTGGGTTGAATGCCCCTTTTGGGTAATTGGTGGATTTCGGCAGGGGAATGCGCATGGTGGATCATCTCTATCGAATAACGGACTTCCAGTGACAAGGGTCACTTCCGGCCCGGATGCGGATCTTTCCCGTCCGGTCCCATCGGGCGTTCCCCGGAAGAAAGTTGAGTACGGCACGGGGTTTTAGCGATCAAGATAATCGAGTGTCCGAAATGTTCCCGAGGGCTCAGGAAAAGGAATTCCTGTCTTGTACCGGCTCTTCCGCTCGCCTACGGTCATCCTCGAATCCGGACGGGCCGCCGAATCCTGCCACCGCCCGGCAACGCAACCGAACTCACTCACGTAGGCAGGAGCGGGGGACCCAGGTAAGTGCCGGTCCGGCGACGGACCGGCTAGGGGTGAAGTCGCGCCATCGGCGCGGCCGGGCATCTCCAGCCCGAATCCGACAGCTCACCTCGCAGGCGACGGAGAGGAATTCAGCATGCCTGCAATCGGTAGCCGTCACCGCACTTGGCGCACCCCGCTCACCAGAGGGCTCGCCGTACTCGCCGCGGGGGGCGCCGTACTCGCCCTCCCGGTACTGGGCGCGTCAACCGCTCACGCCGCGCCGGAAGCGACCGCCGCCACGCAGACGGTGACGTACGCCAATAACCTCGACGGCTGGATCAAGGAATCCCTCTCCGTCATGGCCAAGCACGGAATTCCCGGTACCTACGAGGGAATTCACCGGAACATCATGCGCGAGTCCTCGGGCAACCAGTTCGCGATCAACAACTGGGACTCCAACGCCGTTGCCGGAACGCCTTCCAAGGGCCTCCTCCAGGTAATCGACCCCACCTTCCAGGCGTATCACGTGCCCGGTACGTCGCTGGACAGTTACGACCCCGTCGCCAACATCACGGCCGCGTGCAACTACGCGGCCGACCGGTACGGATCGATCGACAACGTCTTCGGGCCCTACTGATCCCAGCACTCCCGCGACACCCGGACAGGGCCCCCGCCGTACCGACCGCAGCGGTAC
>NZ_JBSGUP010000562.1:0-5502 GCF_053607985.1 Streptomyces sp. NPDC055078 | reverse complement strand
GGTGCGCCCCCGGTTCCTCCACGTTGTGGGGGGCCTTTTTCCGGCGGCCGCCGCGACCCTGAACGCGGTACTCGTCGACGGCGCTCCGCTTCGCGTAACCGCCGTCGGTAGCAGTGAACACGAACGTACCGGGCCGCACCACATTCATGGAGAGAAGCTCGTCTCCTTCACGGAAACTCATCCCCTTGACGCCGGATGTCGCACGCCCCATTGGCCGCAGCGCGTCGTCCGTCGCGGTGAACCGGATCGACTGCGCCTTCCGGCTGATGAGCAGCAGATCGTCCTCGGCGGACACCAGCTCCGCCCCGATCAGTTCATCGGCAGAGCCCTCGCCGGCGGCCTCCGTCTCGCGGAGGTTGATCGCGATGACACCACCCGATCGCGGCGAGTCGTAGTCCTTGAGGGGTGTCTTCTTGACCAGCCCGCCCTTGGTGGCGAGCACCAGATACGGCGCGGCCTCGTAATCGCGGATCGCGAGGATCTCGGCGATCTGCTCGTCCGGCTGAAAGGCCAGAAGATTGGCCACATGCTGACCACGCGCGTCCCGGCCCGCGTCGGGCAGTTCATATGCCTTCGCGCGGTAGACCCGGCCCTTGTTGGTGAAGAACAGCAGCCAGTGGTGGGTGGTGGAGACGAAGAAGTGGTCGACGATGTCGTCTTCCTTGAGCTTGGTGCCCCGGACGCCCTTGCCGCCGCGCTTCTGCGAGCGGTAGTCGTCCGTCTTCGTACGCTTCACATAGCCGCCACGCGTGATGGTGACGACGATGTCCTCCTCGGCGATCAGGTCCTCCATGGACATGTCGCCGTCGAAGGGCACCAGCATGGAGCGCCGGTCGTCGCCGAACTTCTCGACGATCACCGCCAGCTCCTCACTGACGATCTGGCGCTGCTTCTCGGGCGAGGCGAGGATCGCGTTGTACTCGTTGATCTTCGTCTGCAGCTCGTCGTGCTCCGCGACGATCTTCTGGCGTTCCAGGGCCGCCAGCCGGCGCAGCTGCATCTCCAGGATGGCGTTCGCCTGGATCTCGTCGATGGAGAGCAGGTCCATCAGACCGCCGCGCGCGATCTCGACCGTGTCACTGCGCCGGATGAGCGCGATGACCTCGTCGATCGCGTCCAGCGCCTTGAGCAGACCGCGCAGAATGTGCGCCCGCTCCTCCGCTTTGCGCAGCCGGAACTTCGTACGCCGGACGATGACCTCGATCTGGTGGTGCACCCAGTGCCGGATGAAGGCGTCCAGGGACAGGGTGCGCGGCACCCCGTCGACCAGGGCCAGCATGTTGGCGCCGAAGTTCGTCTGGAGGTCGGTGTGCTTGTAGAGGTTGTTCAGCACGACCTTGGCGACGGCGTCGCGCTTGAGCACGATGACCAGGCGCTGGCCCGTACGGGAGGAGGTCTCGTCCCGTACGTCGGCGATGCCGCCGATCTTGCCGTCCTTCACCAGATCGGCGATCTTCTGCGCGAGGTTGTCCGGGTTGACCTGGTAGGGAAGCTCCGTGACCACCAGGCACTGGCGGTTCTGGATCTCCTCGACCTCGACGACCGCCCGCATCGTGATGGAACCGCGACCGGTGCGGTACGCCTCCTCGATGCCCTTGCGGCCCACGACGAGCGCACCGGTCGGGAAGTCCGGGCCCTTGATGCGCTCGATCAGCGCGTCGAGCAGCTCCTCGTGCGTGGCCTCGGGGTGGGCCAGCGCCCACTGGGCACCGGCCGCGACCTCGCGCAGATTGTGCGGGGGAATGTTGGTGGCCATGCCGACCGCGATCCCCGCCGAGCCGTTGACCAGCAGGTTCGGGAAGCGGGCCGGGAGAACCGTCGGTTCCTGGTTGCGGCCGTCGTAGTTGTCCTGGAAGTCGACGGTCTCCTCGTCGATGTCCCGGAGCATCTCCATGGACAGCGGCTTGAGCCTGCACTCGGTGTACCGCATCGCGGCGGCCGGGTCATTGCCCGGGGAGCCGAAGTTGCCGTTGGAGTCGACGAGGGGCATCCGCATCGACCACGGCTGCGCCAGTCGCACCAGGGCGTCGTAGATCGAGGAGTCGCCGTGCGGGTGGTAGGTACCCATGACGTCGCCGACGACGCGGGCGCACTTGTAGAAGCCCTTCTCGGGCCGGTAGCCGCCGTCGTACATCGCGTAGAGCACGCGCCGGTGGACCGGCTTGAGGCCGTCCCGTACGTCGGGCAGCGCGCGCGAGACGATGACGGACATCGCGTAGTCGAGATACGAGCGCTGCATCTCGGTTTCGAGCCCGACGGGCTCGATCCGCATCGTCGGCTCTTCTTCGGTGGTGGCGGAAATGGGTGTCTCGTCGGCCATTGCTGGTCTTCGGTCCTTTCGTGCGGTCAGCTGAGGCCGACTCAGATGTCGAGGAAGCGGACGTCCTTGGCGTTGCGCTGGATGAAGGAGCGCCGCGCTTCGACGTCCTCACCCATCAGCACCGAGAACAGGTCGTCGGCCTGCGCGGCGTCGTCCAGCGTGACCTGGCCGAGAACGCGGTGCTCCTGGTCCATGGTGGTGATGCGCAGCTCCTCGGCGTTCATCTCGCCCAGACCCTTGAAGCGCTGGATCGAGTCCTCCTTGATCCGCTTGCCCTGCTGCTTGCCCAGCTCGACGAGAGCGTCGCGCTCCCGGTCCGAGTACGCGTACTCGAAGTCGTCCCGGCCCCACTTGATCTTGTACAGCGGCGGACGGGACAGGAACACATGCCCTGCCTCCACCAGGGGCCGCATAAAGCGGAAGAGGAAGGTCAGCAGCAGGGTGTTGATGTGCTGACCGTCGACATCGGCGTCCGCCATCAGGATGATCTTGTGGTAGCGGAGCTTCTCGATATCGAAGTCCTCATGGACCCCGGTGCCGAAGGCCGAGATCAGTGCCTGCACCTCGGTGTTCTGCAGGATCTTGTCGATCCTGGCCTTCTCGACATTCAGGATCTTGCCGCGGATGGGCAGGATCGCCTGGTACATCGGGTTACGGCCGGACTTCGCCGAGCCGCCGGCGGAGTCGCCCTCGACGATGAAGATCTCGCACTTGGTGGGGTCGTTGGACTGGCAGTCACTGAGCTTGCCGGGCAGCGAGGCCGACTCCAGCAGGCCCTTGCGGCGGGTCAGATCACGGGCCTTGCGGGCGGCGACGCGCGCGGTCTGTGCCTGGATCGACTTGCGGATGATGTCCGCTGCCTCATTGGGATTGCGGTCGAACCAGTCGCTCAGATGTTCGTGCACGACCTTCTGGACGAAGGTCTTCGCCTCGGTGTTGCCCAGCTTGGTCTTGGTCTGGCCCTCGAACTGCGGCTCGCCCAGCTTGACGGAGATGATCGCCGTCAGACCCTCGCGGATATCCTCGCCGGAGAAATTGTCGTCCTTCTCGCGCAGCAGCTTCTTGTCGCGCGCGTACCGGTTGACCAGGCCCGTGAGCGCGGCGCGGAAACCCTCCTCATGCGTACCCCCCTCATGCGTGTGGATGGTGTTCGCAAAGGAGTAAACGCCCTCGGTGTACTGAGAGTTCCACTGCATCGCGATCTCGACCGAGAGCAGGCGCTCCTTGTCCTCGGACTCGACGTCGATCACCGTGGGGTGGATCAGCTCGCCCTTGCGCGAGTTCAGGTACTTCACGAAGTCGACGATGCCGCCCTCGTAGTAGTACGTGACCGTCCTGACCTGCTCCTCGGCCGGATCCTCGACGGTGTCGACGCCCGCGGTGGCCTTCGCCGAGTCCCGCTCGTCGGTCAGCGTCAGGGTGAGGCCCTTGTTGAGGAAGGCCATCTCCTGGAAACGGCGTGAGAGCGTCTCGAAGGAGTACTCGGTCGTCTCGAAGATGTCGCCGTCGGCCCAGAACGTCACCGTGGTGCCGCTCTCCTCGGTCGCCTCGTTCCGCGCCAGGGGCGCGGTGGGCACGCCGAGCTTGTAGTCCTGGGTCCAGCGGTACCCGTCGGTCTTGACCTCGACCGCGACCTTGGACGACAGGGCGTTGACGACGGAGACGCCGACGCCGTGCAGACCGCCGGAGACGGCATAGCCGCCGCCGCCGAACTTGCCGCCCGCGTGCAGGACCGTGAGAACCACCTCGACGGCGGGCTTGTTCTCGGACGGGATGATGCCCACGGGAATGCCTCGGCCGTTGTCGACGACGCGTACGCCGCCGTCCGCGAGGATCGTGACATCGATGGTGTCCGCGTGGCCGGCCAGGGCCTCGTCGACGGAGTTGTCGACCACCTCGTACACCAGGTGGTGAAGCCCGCGCTCACCGGTCGAGCCGATGTACATGCCAGGGCGCTTGCGGACCGCGTCCAGTCCCTCCAGGACGGTGATCGCACTGGCGTCGTACGAGGCGGTGACCTCGCCGTTTCCATCAGCGGGGGTGGACGGGATGTTCTCGTTGGGGTTGCCGGAATCGGCCACGAAGCGCCCTTTCTGGCACAGCACAAGCCGTTCTCCGGGCAGGCGGGAGCGGCTGCGTCGTTCGACATGTTCCGCAAGGTGGCGGGATTGTCCACCAGTCTACCGGTACCGCCGACACGAATGGGGGTTTGGCGGTAGCTGAGTCCGCATGTGCCGCCCTGAACACCGCTGGTCCGACTCCCCATATTCGGGGTGGGGCTTCAGGAGGCTCACACGGGCATTGAGCGCTTTGGACTGTCAACGAGTGACTACGGTGAGGGACACATCACAAAACGGGCACGAAGGCTGCCTCCGCCGGCTCCGTCCGGGCAGGGGCGGCGGGACGGTCTCACGGCGGTCCGCCGGGGCGGCGCCGGGGCTCGCGGGCCCGCCGACCCGCCGGAGCGGCCCGTACGCGCGGCGGGGGCATCCCGTACGCGCGTCACGGCGTCCTGCCGTTCCGGGCGTCCCTGCCTTTCCGCCGGGGTGCGCCGGGGCTCGCGGGGCCGCGGTGGCGGCCACGGCGACTGCCGACGGCCTGCGACGGCCGGGGCCCTGCGGTACGGCGGCCCGGCATCGGTCGGCCGTACGCGGAGGCCGTACCGGCCGGGGCCGACCGCCCAGGAACGCCCGGCGGCCCCGGCGCGTGCCCTGCCCGGCGGCGCGCTCACCCGTAGGTGTCGCCCGGCCCGACGCTCCCGGGCGCCCGCAGCGGGCCGTACCCCTTCCGGGGCCCGCCCGGACCGAGCACCTTGATCAGCCGGACCGTCCCGTGCCCCAGGTCCTCGTTCAGCCGCGCCACCAGCCTCGGAGCCAGCAGCCGCAGCTGCGTCGCCCAGGCCGTCGAATCGCACTGCACCGTCAGGACGCGCTGGTCGGGGTCCTCGTCGTAGCGCAGCGGTACGCAGTGGTTCGCCAGGTCCTCGCCGACGATCTGCGGCCAGCGCCCCATCACACCGCCCACCGCTGCCGGGGTCTCCCAGCCGCGCTCGGTGATCAGCCGGTTGATCGCGGCACCGAGCGGCAGCGGGTCGCGGCCCTCGGCCCGCGCCCCCGCGCGCACTCCACCACCCCCGCTGGCCCGCCGGTTATCCAGCGCCCCCCCGCCCCAGGCGCCGGGCC
>NZ_JBSGUP010000561.1:0-5513 GCF_053607985.1 Streptomyces sp. NPDC055078 | reverse complement strand
CGCCGCACCCTTGTGGTGCGGCGGTCCTTCGCGTTCCAGCAGGCCGTGTGCCAGTGCCGGCGGTCGTCCACCCCGCCGTGCTCCGGCCAGGCCACCACATGCGGAACGGCCGACGGGATCTCCTGGTCGCACCCGGGGCAGCGGTACCGCTTGCCCGCGGCGCTCGCTCCCGCGACATGACGCAGCGACCACTGCTCGCCCTGCCAGAACTCGCTGCGGCCGAAGCCGCCGTACCGGTCGCCCGGTTCGCCGGACCGGTCGGGGGACTTGTCGCCGCCCTGGGGGCGGTTGCGGCGCGGGGGCAAGGGACACCTCACGGGGCAAGTGGGGACGATTCCTGTCGGATCCCAGCCTACGGGCCGGCGGACGGGGCAGACGCGGTGAACGGCGGTGCCGGGCGGGCGACCGCGGCAAACGGTGCCCCACTGTGGGGGCCGCCGGAAACAGTTACCGGAAAATCGCAAAAGATTCACGTTGGGCCGTGCCTTTGGCACGTGTCAGACGTTAATGCCGTCAGGGGGAGTGACGCGTCGGCCGCAAGGAGGCAGAAGGCGATGCGCGTGGGAACGTTCGTACTGGCGGCACAGTTTCCGGGCCAGGGCCAGGGGGAAGCGCTGCACCGGGCGGTGCGGTCCGCCGAGGTGGCGGAGGAATCCGGGCTGGACTCTGTATGGCTGGCGGAGCACCATTTCGTGCCGTACGGCGTGTGTCCATCGGCGGTGACGCTGGCCGCGCTGCTGCTCGGCCGCACCCGCCGCATCCGCGTCGGCACCGCCGTGAGTGTCCTGCCCAGCGCCCATCCGGTGGCGCTCGGCGAGCAGGCCGCGCTGCTGCATCTCACCAGCGGGGGCCGGTTCTCGCTGGGGGTCGGCCGGGGCGGGCCCTGGATCGATCTGGAGGTCTTCGGCTCCGGCCTCGGCGCCTATGAGTCCGGCTTCCCCGAATCCCTGGATCTGCTGCTGCGCTGGCTTCGGGAGCCCGCCGTCGGTGCCCGGGGCGAGCGTTACGCCTTCCGCGAGGTCGCGGTGGTGCCCCGGGCCGACGAGCCGATCGCCGGCGCGCTGCCCGGGCCCGAGGTCATCGTCGCCTGTACCTCCCCCAAGAGCGTGCGGCTGGCCGCCGAGCGCGGGCTGCCGATGCTGCTCGGGATGCACTGCGGCGACGAGGACAAGGCGGCGATGGTCGCCCTGTGGCGCGACAGCGCCCGCGCGGCGGGCCATCCGCCCGAGCGCGTCGCCGACCCGGGCCATGTCTCGGCCGGTGTCGCCCAGATCGCGGACAGCGCCCCCGAGGCCGCCGAGACCCTCCTCAAGGCCATGCCCGGCTGGCTCAAGCAGGGCCTGGACGCACACATCACGGTCGACGGCCGCAAGCGCAGCATGCGCGACCCCGTGGCCTATACGGAACTGCTGTGCGGGCTGCACCCGGTCGGCCCGCCGCGGCTCGCCGCCGACCGGATCGCGGCCACCGCCGAGCGCACCGGCATCCGGCGCTTCGCCCTGCTCACCGAGGGCTCGGGCGATCTGGCGACGACCGAGGAGAACGTACGACGGCTGGGTGAGGAAGTCCTCCCCCAGCTGACCTGAGTCGGCGAAGAGCGTGCCGCCGCTCCGGCATCAGACGGTTCTCCCCCGATGCGGAGCGGCAGCACCGGACATCAGCAGTCGCGCATTTCCGGGGACTGGTTGAGCAACTGGCCCCTGATAGAAGTGAAGCGGGCAAGCCGCTCGTCGACCGAGGAATCCAGCGGGAACACCGCTACACGGTGGCAGTTCTGGAATGCCAGACGCACTCCGAAGTGCCGTTGCAGCGCACCGCGAATCGCATCACTCGCGAGTGCGCGCAGCAGCTGACCACGTGCCTGCTCGTCCGGCGGCGGCGTCTGGTTGTCGGCGAACTGGCCACCGTCGACCTTCAGCTGTGCCACCAGAGAGCTGATCATCTCCCATGCGTAGGGCAGGGAGGTCCGGACGCAGTCGACGAAGGCGGCTTCATCGACCTCGCCTCGCTCGGCCTGTTCCAACAGTGCCGGTGAGACGTCGAGCGACATGGGTTCTCCTCTCGCGACCCCGTATGCACGGGGCCCATCCGGTCAGGGGAGCGGACGCCGGAAACGACGTCATGCGCATGACGCATGGCGACGCAGAGTGCGCGACCGACGACCACCTGCATCCACGGTAAGTCCGCCGTCCAGACGGCACCAGGAGATTGGGAGGACAACCGGCCAATGACGAACAGGGGCAAGAGGGGCGACCCGCGGCGTCTCAGCCAGCCGCAGTGGTGCCCGGCGACCGGAGTACGTAGGGAGAATCGCGCACGGCGGCGTGCGTCGAGTAGCGTTGCCGACCATGCGCCTTGTCATCGCCCGCTGCTCCGTGGACTACGCCGGCCGGCTCACCGCCCATCTGCCCTCCGCCCCCCGACTGATCCTGGTCAAGGCGGACGGCAGCGTCTCCATCCACGCGGACGACCGGGCCTACAAGCCCCTGAACTGGATGTCCCCGCCCTGCACCCTGAAGGAGGGGGACGGCAGCGTCTGGACGGTCGTCAACAAGGCGGGCGAGAAGCTGATCATCACGATGGAGGAGATCCTCCATGACTCGTCCCACGAGCTGGGTGTGGACCCGGGCCTGATCAAGGACGGGGTGGAGGCGCATCTCCAGGAGTTGCTCGCCGATCGCATCGAGACCCTGGGCGAGGGCTACAGCCTGATCCGCCGCGAATACCCCACCGCCATCGGCCCGGTGGACATCCTGTGCCGGGACGCTGACGGCGGGACGGTCGCGGTGGAGATCAAGCGGCGCGGCGAGATCGACGGCGTGGAGCAGTTGACGCGCTATCTGGAACTGCTGAACCGTGACCCCCACCTCGCCCCGGTGAAGGGCGTGTTCGCGGCCCAGGAGATCAAGCCGCAGGCCCGGGTGCTGGCGACGGACCGGGGCATCGGGTGCGTGGTGCTGGACTACGAGGCGATGCGGGGCATCGAGGACGACAAGCTGAGGCTGTTCTAGCCCGCTGACGCCCGCTGAGCCCGGGGGCGCCCGCTGACGCCCGCAGGCGTACCCTCAGGCGTCAAGACCCCCGCATCCCACCTGCTCACCGCCGGACCCGGCCCGCCAAGGGGCAGGGGCACGGGGGCCCTGCCCGTATCGCGTACGGAGCGTACGAGGCGTCTCAGACGACCGGCGAGCTGGAGGCGGTCTCGGCCTCCGACGGGCTGCTGGAGGGCTCCGTGGACGGGGCCGCGCTGGTCGGGGTTATCGGAGCGCTCGCGCTGGATTCGATGGCGGTCGGGGCCGACGAGGTCGAAGGGGCCGGACTGGACGGCGGGGTGCTCGTCGGGGGCTTGCTGGTGGGCGGCTTGGACGTCGGAGGCTTACTACTGGTGGGCGGCTTGGGCGGGGTCGGCGACGACGGCTTGCCGGTGGGCGTCGAGGTCGGCCCGTCCGGCGACCCGCTCGTCCCCGGCCGCGAGGTGCCGGACGACGACGGATCGCCGGTGGGCGACGGGGAACTGTCCGGCGAAGGACCGCCGCTCGGGGTCGCCGAGCCGGATTGCCCGGGGACCCCGGCCGGCTCCCGGGGGCCGTCACCACCCTTGCGGTCGTCCGGCTCGTCGGCGTTCAGACCGTCCTGGGTGTCGTCCTCGTTGGCGGACTGGCCGTCGCGCACCTTGGAGCCCGGCGGGTCCTGGCTGTCGGAGGTCGCGCCGAGCGTCACCACCGTGCCCAGGACGGCGACGAGCAGCGCGCCCGTACTCGCGGCGACGAGGTTGCGGCGGGTGCCGCCGAGGAGGGCGCGGCGGCGGCTGCCCGGCGCGCGGTAGGGCGGTTCGGGGGACACCAGGGTCTCCGGCACCACCGCCCCCGCCTGCGTGTCCGCTTCGGAACCCGGTTCCGGGCCCACCGGCCGCACGGGGACGGCGTACAGCACGGGCAGCGCGGTGGACACCCCGTGGGACGGCGGCGACGGCTCTTCGGGACGGGACACGGGCCCGGCATCGGAGCCGTCAGCGGTGGTGGCGGCCTTCGGCGACCCCACGGGCACCAGGCCGTTCTCCCGGTCGTCCACCAGCGCGAGCGCCCGGCGGCCCGCGACGGTGCCGCTCTTGTCGGAGAGCGCCCCGCGCAGCCCTATGGACGCCTCCAACTCGGCGCGGGCGCGGTCCAGATTGTCCGTGCAGAGCGCCAGAATGCCCAGCTCATGGTGGAAATAGGCTTCCTCGGCCACTTCGCCCGCTATCCGGGCGGCCTCGGAGCCGACCCTCAGGACACGCTCCCAGGCACCCCAGTTGAGCCCCGCCGCGAAGGCGGGCGCGGCGGTGCGGGCGAGCAGGACGGCCGCGCTGGGGTGGCCCGCCTCGCCCTGGGAGCCTTCCGGTACGGGCCCGCCCGGCTTGGCGGCGGGCAGGGCGCCCCGGCCGGGGACGAGGGCGGTGAGGGCGGCCAGGACGGCGTCGGCCTCGGCGGCGGCCCGCTCGGGGGCGACCGAGGGGTGCCCGGCCCACCAGGCGTAGTGCTGGGCGGCGGTACGGGCGTGGGTGGCCGCTTCGTCCGCGTACCCCTTCTCCGTCAGCTGGACCAGGACTCCGGCGGCGAGCCGGTAGCGCCGGCCGATCGGAGAGAGCAGTCCGCAGCCGAGCAGTTCGCCGATCGCCGAGTCGGCGTGGGTGTCGTCTATGAGGGCCGGGAGGTGGGCCTGGTGCGGGAGTTCGCCGCCGAGGGCGACGGCGAAGCGCAGCGCCTGGCGCGCGGACCTGCTGAGCCGGGAGGCGAGCAGGGCGACGGGCGCGGCGCCCTGGCCCAGAGTGGGCAGCGGTACCTCATTGCCCTCCGCCGCGTCGTCGGGCGTGAACGCCTCGAAGGCGTCCGGGTCGTCGGCCAGCTGCTCGCGGAGCCGGTCGCACTGCCGCAGCAGCGCACCGGCCTGGACGAAGCGCAGGGGCAGTCCCTCGGACTCGAACCAGAGGTCGCCCGCCCAGTTCGTCTCGTCCTCGGTGAGCGGCCGGTCCACGGCCCGCCGCAGCAGTTCCGCCGACGCGGCGCGGCCGAGACCGGCGAGCGCGATCTCCTCCAGCTGGGCGTCATCGGCGGGGGCGGGGACATCGGGGGTGGCCGCCAGCAGGAAGGCGCATTCGGGGGCCGCGTCCAGCAGTTCGCCGAGGGCGGCGCCGCCGAACTCCAGGTCGTCGAGGACGACGATCGCGCCGATCTCGCGGACCTGGGCGAGCAGGGCGGCCCGTCCTGGCCGGTGGCGCGGGGCGGTGTGGACGGCCGCGAACAGCTCGTACAACAGGTCGGTGGGGGTGCGGTGGTGACCGTTGAGCCGGACGACGCCGTCGGGGGCGAGACCGGCGCAGTCCTGGGCGACGATGTGCAGCAGCGCGGTGCGCCCGGAGCCGGGCGCACCGGTGAGCCGGACGGTGCGGCCCCGGGCGAGCAGCTCGGTCAGCCGCTCGCGTTCCCCGTCCCGTTCGAGCAGCGCGGCACGCGGCGCGGCCGGGCCCGCGGGGG
>NZ_JBSGUP010000560.1:0-5513 GCF_053607985.1 Streptomyces sp. NPDC055078 | reverse complement strand
ACGACGGAGTGCTGCGCCTGCGGTCGGCAGGCGCGCGCGGCGGCCCGGTCGAACTACGGGTCGCCGATCTCGCCCCCGGCCACGGCCCGCGCGGCTGGACCGACTACCCCGCCGGCGTCCTGTGGGCGCTGCGGGAAGCGGGCCACCCGGTGGGCGGCGCGGACTTCCAGTACGAGTCCACCGTCCCGGCGGGAGCCGGACTGTCCTCGTCCGCCGCGCTGGAGGTCGTCACCGCGCTCGCCCTGGACGAGCTGTACGGACTGGGCCTGGAGCGGCGGCGGCTCGCCCTGCTGTGCCGGCGTGCCGAGAACGGTTATGTCGGAGCGCCCACCGGGATCATGGACCAGACCGCGTCCGCGTGCTGCGTCGCGGGCCACGCCCTGCGGCTGGACACCCGGACGATGACCCGCCGCCAGATCCCGCTGGACCCGGCGGCCCACGGCCTCGAACTCCTGGTGGTCGACACCCGCGTCCAGCACGCGCACAGCTCGGGCGAGTACGGAAAGCGCCGCGCGGGCTGTGAGTCGGCGGCGGCGGCCCTGGGCGTCCCGGCGCTGCGGGACATTCCGTACGAGGGACTCGCGGACGCCCTGGACCGCCTCCCGGACCCCGGGGCCCGCGCCCTGGTCCGGCATGTGGTGACGGAGAACCACCGGGTGGAGCGGGTGGCCGAACGGCTGACGGCGGGCGACGTCCGCGCGGTGGGCCCGCTGCTCACCGAGGGCCATGCCTCCCTGCGCGACGACTTCCGGGTCTCCTGTCCGGAGCTGGATCTCGTCGTCGGGGCGTCCCTGGCGGCGGGGGCGCTCGGCGCGCGGATGACGGGCGGCGGCTTCGGCGGCGCGGCGATCGTCCTCACCGAGGCGGCGAGCGCCCGGACCGTGACCGATGCGGTACGGGAGGCGTTCGCGGCGGCTTCGTACCGGGAACCGGGCATCTTCGCGGCCCGGGCGGCGAGCGGGGCGCGGCGGCTGTCCTGACGGGGCGTGACCCGGCGGGATACCGCAGGCCGGCCCGGCGGGTGAGGTGAGCGGGGCATGCGGGCTCGGCCCGGACGGCTCAAGGGGGACCCGCGCCGCTGCGGGACAGCCCTCAGGGCCGCTGCGGGACAGCCTTCAGGGAGCCCTCAGGGCCGCTGCGGGACCACCCTTAGGGTTTGCGGGGCAGCCCTCAGGGCGCTACGGGACAGCCCTCAGGCCGGCCGATTCCCGACCATGTCCCAGAACTCCCGTGCCGCGGGGGAAAGCGTCTCGTCGGAGCGGACGAGCACGGCGGACCGCGTCATCCCCGGCGTCAGGTCGGCCACCACAGCTCCGGAAGCCCCGGCCAGCTCTCCCACGAATCGCGGCAGGAACGCCGCGCCCGCCCCCGCGGCGAGGAGGGGGATGTATGCGTCTCGATGATCGGTTCGCACCGCCACATGCCTGCGCCACTCGCGACGGCCGTACCGCTGGTCGAGGTATGCGGCGGGCCTGGACGACTCCCACCACGGCCCGATGACGAGGCCGCAGGCAAGAACCTCGTCCCAGGTGGCCACACCCGGTTCCCGCAGCCGCGTCCCGGGCGGGACGACGGCGACGAAGTCCTGATCCCCCACGGGGAGCGTGAGCATGCCCTGAGCGTCGTTGAGCCCCTCGGTGAACCCCAGTTCGCACACTCCGAGCCGCACCATCTCGGCGATCTCGGGGACCCTCGGCTGCGAGGGGCTCTGGATCGTCACCTTGACCAGCGGGTGACGCTTCCGGAACTCGGCGACCAGCGGGCTCACGGGAGACTGTGCCAGCGTGGGGAGGGACGCGATGTCCAGTGTCCCACCGGTCAACCCGACCACGTCCATGACGGCCGTCCGGATCGCGCTCATCCCCCGCAGCGCACGCCGTGCCGGCTCGATCGCGGCCTTGCCGGCCGGCGTGAGCACAACCCCCTTCGAGGTCCGCCTGAACAACTGCTCGCCCAATTCTCTTTCGAGCTGCGCCATCGCCTGAGAAAGAGTCGGCTGCGTGACATGCAATTCGGCGGCGGCCCGACCGAAACCCCCGGAATCAACGACCGCCACGAAGTATTCGATTTGTCGCCGTTCCATTCGTGCATTATGCCAGCGCGCCACGGCCGCCCGGCGATCTGTGCCGAGATTTATGGGGCAGCCGATCAATCCGTCCCGGTGAGCGCGCGCCGCGGATTGTCGATGAGCAGCCGGTCGATCTCCTTCTCCGAGAGCCCTCGCTCCCGCAGCCGGGGGGTGATCGTCGTCGCGATGAGGGTCAGTCCGGCCCCGCCGTGCGACGACAGGTCGGGACGGAACGCCAGGTCGTGCGAGAGCAGTACGTGATCGATCAGTCCCGCCTCGACCATGGCGAGCACGTACGTCACGCGGCGGTCGAGGTCGACGCCCTTGCGGATGTGGTCGAACTCGACGTAGGCGCCGCGCCGCGCGATCGCGCAGTGGTAGTCCGTCACGTCCTGGACCCTTGTCCAGTCAGGGGATCCGACGCTGTCGCAGTGGCCGATGATCACGCGCCGGGGATCGGCGCCGGCGGACTCAAGCAGGTCGAGCTGTGCGAGTCCGACCGGCCAGTGGGCGGCGTGCGTGCTGATCGTCACTCCGGTCTCGCGCTGGGCGATCGCGGCGGCGCGGAAGACGCGTTCCTCCTGGGCGGAGATATGCCGCTCACAGCCGATCTCGCCGATGATGCCCGCCCGGACCTCCGTGTCGTCGATCCCCGATGTGAGGTCGCGGACGAACAGCTCGGCGATCGAGCGTGTGCTGGTCCGGTCCATCCAGTCGCGGTCGAAGTACGCCTGCCGGTAGAACCCCGTGCCGAGCACGATGTTCACGCCGGACTCCTCGCTCAGCCTCCGCAGGTCGGCCGGCCGCTGCCCCAGCGACCGGTTGGTCAGGTCCACGACCGTTCGGCCACCCTCCGCGCGGAATCCGGCGAGTTCGGCCAGTGCCTGGATCCCGTCGTTGAGCAGGCCCGCCGCGCGGTGCTCGCGCATCGTGTCGACGAGAAGATGCTCGTGCATCAGCGTCGAGCCGAGCTTCTCCGGGGCGACGGGACCCCGCACCGTCATCACGTCATGTGTCATTGCTTCCTCGTTCTTGTCGCGTTGTGCTGACTTTTCATGGCATGACCGGTGGCTCGTAGTCCAGTGTGCCCGCGAGAAGCCACACGAGGACCAGGACGATGGGGAAGTGCACCAGGAACTGGATGAAGGTGAAGCCGATGACATGGCGGGCACGGAGACCCAGGACGCCGAGGACCGGCAGCATCCAGAACGGGTTGATCAGGTTCGGGAGCGCCTCGGCGGCGTTGTAGACCTGCACGGTCCACCCCAGGTGCACCTCCGCGTCCTGCGCCGCTCCCATGACGTAGGGAGACTCGATGATCCATTTGCCTCCCCCGGACGGCAGGAAGATCCCGAGCACGACCGAGTAGATCGCGACCGCAGGCGCGAAGACGCTTCCCGTGGCCACCTCGGAGAACCAGTGAGCGATCGTCGTCGACAACGTCGTCCCGTCGGACGCGGCCGCCTGCGTCATGACCGCGGCGACACCCGCGTAGAACGGGAACTGGATGACGACGCCGCCGATGGAGGGGATCGCGTTCATCGTCGCGCGGATGAACTTGCGTGGCGTCCCGTGGAGCGCGAGCCCGAGCATGATGAAGAAGAAGTTGTACGTGTTGAGGTCCGCGACCGCCGCCAGCCAGCCCGCCTCCATGACCTTGATCACGAGATACGCCGTACCGGCGCAGACGATCACGACCGGGAGCAGCCGGGAGCATTCGAGCCAGTCCCCCGGGCGGGACCGCTTCTCCGGCTCTTCCTCCCGGTCCGCCAGGTCGACTCCGAGATCGGCCGCGCGCACGGCGTTCGCCCCTCTGGGGGCGGAGAAGTAGGCCACCGTGACCGTGACAACCACCAGGACCCCGACGAGCAGCAGCGACTGGGGCAGAAAGATGGTCTCGCTGAACGGCAGTACGCCGGAGATCTTCAGCAGCGCCGGAGGCATGCTCGACGCGTTGGCCTGCATCTGGGCGGGGGCCGAACTCAGGCCGAGGGCCCAGACGCCACCGACTCCGAGGAGTGACGCGGCGCCTGCGGCACGGTAGTCCATGTCCCCGCGCTTCCGGGCCAGCTCGCGGACCAGCAGGGCACTGAAGATCAGCGAGATGGCCCAGTTCAGCAGCGACAGCAGGGTGGCCACGGCCGCGACGAACGCCACGGCCTGGCGGCCGTTGCGCGGAATCCGGCAGAGCCGGTCGATCGCGCGTGCGGCCGGTGGCGACGTCGCCACCGTGTAGCCACCGATGGCGACGACCGACACCTGCATGGTGAAGACGATCAGGTCCCAGAACCCGTTGCCGAAGGAGGAGACGATCGCCTTCGGCGGGGCTCCGACAGCAGCCGCGCCGATGCCCGTGACGACGACGGCGATCAGCGCGAACACGAAGGCGTCGGGGAACCACCGCTCCATCCAGGCGGCCAGGCGGAGGGCCACCCGCTGGAGGAACCCGTCGGCGGCGGGCTCACGCTCGGCGATGGCGGGCTTCCCGCCCCCGTCCTGCGCGGTCATGAGGTCACCTTCAGCACAAGTGTTGGGCTGTCGCAGGTGGTGGTGGTGCTCTGTGTGTCCCTGAGGGTTGTCACGCGTCCCGTGATGAGGTCGATCACCTGTGCGTGGGGGTCGATGGTGGTGCCCATGGCCGACCGGACTGTGTCCCACGTGCACGGCTTCTCGGGGATGACGACGGCGCCGTCTCCGAAGTCGGTCCAGGTCAGTTCGTCGGACCGGTGCTGGGTCAGGGAGGGTGCGCGGTCTGTCCGGTTCGGCAGTGCGGCTGTGAGGTGCTTGGCGACCAGTCCTGCCTGGCGCAGATTGGAGCGGCGGTCGGTGAGTCCGTTGCGTGGGAAGTAGCCGCGGTCCATGTCGCCGAATGTGTCGAGGTTGATGTCGAGTCCGTGCAGTTCGTAGGCCGCGACGAGTGTCTCCGCGACCCGGCGAGCCGTCGAGGGGTCATCGTGCTCGGACGAGCCCGGGTCGTCGGCGGCGAGTTTGACGAGGACTGTGGCGTGGAGTCCGAGGCCGGTCACCAGGTTGTCGATGGCGGTGAGGGTGGGTACGGGGTTCTCGCTCCTCGACACTGTGAACGCGAGGCCCGTGACGGCGTCGCGGAAGCCGGCCGTACCGGCCAGCTCTGTGAGAACGGCCTGGTCGCCGGGGGTGAATCCGTGGCGGACGTGGTGTGCGTAGTCGTCGCCGCCGTGTTCGTCGTTGGCCGATGTCCGTACCGCCGACAGATGCACGGGGAGCCCTGTCGCGTGCCTGATCCGGGCGATCTCCGCGTACCGTGCGGTCAGCAGGCTCGGCGGGAGGACGATCTCCAGGCCGCTGACGAACGGCCGGCACGTTGTCAGGAGGCGTACGGCCTCGTCGCCGGGCACGCCGTAGGTGAACACCTGGAACCGGTGGCCGGAGTGCGCGAGTTCCTCCATCCGGCCCCGGATGCGGT
>NZ_JBSGUP010000559.1:0-5514 GCF_053607985.1 Streptomyces sp. NPDC055078 | reverse complement strand
GGACACGCCCGGAGGGCGTGCCGCTCCACGGCGGTGCGGGTTTCATACGCCGGGCGTGGCCCGGTTGCCGGGGCTCCGCCCCGGGCCCCGCGCCTCAAGCGCTCCCACGCGGGCTGGGTGTGTCCGGACGGTGCGTCAGGTGGCGTGGCCGGCTGTGCTCGCTCCGGGGCTTGGGCGACGGCGGGGCGCCGGGGGTGCTTGCCCGGTGGGTCGGGCGGCGGAGCCGAGGCGGCAGGGTGGGTCGGGTCAGGCGGCCTGTTCCTGTTCGCGTTCGACTTGTTCGTTCCATTCGCGCTTGACGGCACGCCATGCCTCGTCGGTCTTGCCGACGCGCCAGTAGCCCGAGATCGACAACTGCTCGCGGGGCACCTGGCGTTCGATGCGCAGATGGCGCCGGAGGTCCTTGACGAAGCCCGCCTCGCCGTGGACGAAGGCGCAGACCTGGCCCGCCGGGAACTCCAGGCCGGTGACCGCGGACACCAGGGCGTCGCCGACCGGGCGGCCCGCGCGGTGGAGCCATTGGATGTCGACCCCCGCCGGGGCGACGATCTTCAGCTGCTCCTCGGCGTTCTCGATCTCGACGAAGGCGTGGACGACGGCGCCTTCCGGCATCCGCTCCAGGGCGGCGGCGATCGCGGGGAGCGCGCTCTCGTCGCCCACCAGCAGATGCCAGTCGGCCGCCGGGTCGGGTGCGTACCCACCGCCGGGGCCGAGGATCCAGATGGTGTCGCCGATCCGGGCGCGCGCCGCCCATGGGCCCGCGAGGCCCTGGTCGCCGTGGACGACGAAGTCGATGGTCATCTCGCGCTGGACCGGGTCCCAGCTCCGTACCGTGTACGTACGGTTGGCGGGCCACTGCTCGCGCGGGAACTCCTCGCGGATGCGGTCGATGTCGAACGGCTGCGGATAGCTCACACCGTCGGGGGCGAACAGCAGCTTCACATAGTGATCGGTGAAGTCTTCGAGGCCGAACCCGGCCAGCCCGTCGCCGCCGAGGACGACCCGCGTCATATGGGGGGTGAGCTGTTCGGTGTGCACCACCCGCGCCTCGTACGGCTTCGGCGATGTGCGAGGCGGTCGTTCTGCCACGGCGGTCTCCCTGAACTCGTGCTGCTTAGGCTTGCCTAAGTTAACACCTCGATCGTGGATCGGCCCCGTGGAAGGGTCCCTGACAGTCATGGTGTGACACCGCGTGTGCGCCACCGGACGCACGGCGACGACGGCACACGGCGACACGGCGTACGGCAGGCGGATTGCAGCAGGGCGCGCGGGGCGGGCGGCGGCGCGCGGCCGGGATCAGCTGCGCAGCGTGGTCAGCAGGCGCTGGAGCGCGTTGCCCAGGCCCCAGCGCGCTGCCAGCTCCTCCAGGGTCGCCGGATCGCGCGGCTCGTCCGGCAGCGCCGGGTCGAAAGCGGGGAGCGCGATGTCCGACGCCACCCGGACGACCTTCGGCGCGACGGCGACATAGTCCCTGGCCTCGTCCAGCCGCTTGCGCTGCGAGGGCGTCAGCTTCGCCGCCGGATCGTCCACGGCGGCCATGATCCCCGCCAGGTCGCCGAAGGTGTCCAGCAGCTTGGCGGCCGTCTTCTCGCCGATCCCGGGCACCCCCGGAAGACCGTCGCTCGGGTCGCCGCGCAGCAGCGCCAGATCCACGTACCCGGGGCCGTCCACCCCGTATCTGTCGCGGAGCCATGCCTCGTCCGTCGTCTGGAGGGTCCCGACGCCCTTCAGCGGATAGAGCACGCGCCGCCCTCGGGCGTCGTCCACGAGCTGGAAGAGATCGCGGTCGCCGGTGACGATGTCGACCGGGCCGGTGGCGCGCGCGGTCAGGGTGCCGATCACATCGTCCGCCTCGTACTCATCGGCGCCGACGCGGGCGATGCCCAGTGCGTCGAGCACCTGCGCGATCACCGGGACCTGGGGTGCCAGGGTGTCCGGGGTCTCCTCCTCGTCCGGCCCGGCGGCGGTCTCCACGGCGACGCGGTGCGCCTTGTACGAGGGGATCAGCTCGACCCGCCAGTGCGGCCGCCAGTCGTTGTCCCAGCAGGCCACCAGATCGTCGGGATGATGGTCCTGGACCAGCCGGGTGATGAAGTCGAGGAGTCCGCGCACGGCGTTGACCGGGGTGCCGTCGGGTGCCCGGACCGAGTCGGGGACCCCGAAATAGGCCCGGAAGTAGAGAGAAGCGGTGTCGAGGAGCATCAGGCGTCGCGTCACACCCCGATGATGCCGCAACGCACTGACAGCGACCCGTCCCGGCACCGATTCGCCGTACCCCGGGCCGCCCCGGCGGTTCCCGCACCGGGAGTGACGTGGGTCACTGTTGTGTTTGCGCCGTGAGGCCAGGGGCAGGCGGGAACCCGGAGCGGACCCCGTTGCGGTTTCAACGACCAAGGCGGGACAGGCGGGCCGAACCCGCCAGGCTCCACGGTCTGCCATTCGGGGGTGGCAGACCATTTTTTTCGGTTCAACGCGTGAGGTGTATGTGTCCAGGCTCCAGGCCGAGCATTTGTACAAGGTCTTCGGCAGGCGACCCGAAGACTCGGTCCGCAGGCTCGAAGGCGGCGCGGACCGCGACGAGCTGCGCGCCGACGGTACGACCGCTGCGGTGATCGATGCCTCGTTCACGGTCGAGCCGGGCCAGACGTTCGTCGTCATGGGTCTTTCCGGGTCCGGCAAGTCCACCCTGCTGCGGATGCTGAACGGGCTGCTCGACCCCACCGCCGGGCGGGTCCTCTTCGACGGCCAGGACCTCACCGCCCTGAGCCCCCGCGAGCTGCGAACCGTACGCTCCACCCGGATCAGCATGGTCTTCCAGCACTTCGCGCTCTTCCCGCACCGCAGCGTGCTGGAGAACGCCGGATACGGTCTTGAGGTCCAGGGCGTACCCCGGCCCGAGCGCGACCGGCGTGCCGCCGAGGCGCTGGAACTCGCCGGGCTCGCCGGCTGGGAGAAGTCCTGGCCCGACGAGCTGTCCGGCGGAATGCAGCAGCGCGTCGGCCTCGCCCGCGCGCTCGCCACCGACGCCGATCTGCTGCTGATGGACGAGTCCTTCAGCGCGCTCGACCCGCTGATCCGCCGCGATATGCAGGATCAGCTCATCCAGCTCCAGAAGACGCTGAGGAAGACGATCGTCTTCATCACCCACGACCTCAACGAGGCCATGCGCCTCGGTGACCGGATCGCGGTGATGCGGGACGGCAGAATCGTTCAGCTCGGCACCGCCGAGGACATCCTCGTCACGCCCGCCAATGACTACGTCGCCTCCTTCACCCAGGACGTCGACCGTTCCCGGGTCCTCACCGCGGGCGCGATCATGGCCGACGCCGAGACCGCGTACGGCACCGCGACCGCCGGTGGCCGTAAGCCGGTGGACGCCGCCGGCGTACTGGCCGCCGCACCCGCAGCCGTATCGGCCGACACTCCCATCATCGAGCTGTTCACCCCCTGCTCCACCAGTGCCGCCCCCGTCGCCGTCGTCGACGCCGACGGCGCTCTCGTCGGCGTGGTGCCAAGAGAGAGGCTGCTCGCCGTCCTCGGGGAGCCGATGACCCCCGCGACGGCCGACGCCCCCGCTCCGGACCTGACCGAGGGGGTGGCCGCCCGTGCCTAGGATCCACCTCGGCGACTGGGTCGACAGCGGAGTCGACTGGCTCCAGAGCCATCTGGAATGGCTCTTCGACGCCATCACCTCGCTCGTCACCGGAATGTACGACGGCATCGACGCGGTGCTCTCCGCGCCCGAACCCCTGCTGTTCGCGGGCATCCTCGCCGTCGGCGCCTGGTGGCTGCGCGGGCTGCTCGCCGGAGTCCTCGCCTTCGCGGGCTTCGCGCTGATCGACTCCATCGAGCTGTGGGACGACGCCATGTCGACCCTCTCGCTGGTTCTCGTCGCCACCGTCGTCACCCTGGCGATCGCCGTGCCGCTGGGCATCTGGGCCTCCCGCTCCAAGACCGTCAGTGCGGTCATCAGGCCCGTACTGGACTTCATGCAGACCATGCCCGCCATGGTCTATCTGATCCCCGGCATCATCTTCTTCGGCGTCGGCGTGGTCCCCGGCATCATCGCCACCATCGTCTTCGCCCTGCCGCCCGGCGTCCGGATGACCGAACTGGGCATCCGCCAGGTCGACCGGGAACTCGTCGAGGCCGCGGAGGCGTTCGGCACCACCCCGCGCAACACCCTGCTGCGCGTCCAGCTCCCGCTGGCCCTGCCCACGATCATGGCCGGGATCAACCAGGTGATCATGCTGGGCCTGTCCATGGTGGTCATCGCCGGCATGGTCGGCGGCGGCGGGCTCGGCGGCGCGGTCTACCGCGCCATCGGCAATGTCGACATCGGTCTCGGCTTCGAGGCGGGCCTGTCCATCGTCATTCTCGCCATGTACCTGGACCGGATCACCGGCGAGCTGGGCCGTCAGGTCTCGCCGCTCGGCCGCCGCGCGATCGCCAAGGCGAAGGCCATGGCCAGCAGGCCGAAGATCTGGGACCACCGCCCCCAGCCCGTCGTCGCGATCGTCGGCGCCGTCGTCCTCGCGCTCGTCGCGGGCGGCATCGGCGTCTTCGGCGGCGGCACCAAGTCCACCTCCGCCTCCGGCGCCTCGGACGTCGGCAAGGGCGAGAAGGTCACCATCGGCTACATCCCCTGGGACGAGGGCATCGCCTCCACCTTCCTCTGGAAGGAGGTGCTGGAGCGGCGCGGCTTCAAGGTCGAGACCCAGCAGCTGGAGGCCGGGGCGCTCTACACCGGGCTCGCGGGCGGACAGATCGACTTCCAGACCGACGCCTGGCTGCCCGCCACCCATGTCCAGTACTGGAAGAAGTACGGGAAGCGGCTCGAAGACCTGGGCTCCTGGTACGGGCCCACCTCACTGGAGCTGTCCGTACCGTCCTACGTCGACGGTGTCGACTCGCTCGCCGACCTCAAGGGGCAGTCCGCGAAGTTCAAGGGCCGCATCATCGGCATCGAGCCGAGCGCCGGGATGATGGCTGCCCTCAAGGACAAGGTCCTCAAGGACTACGGCCTCGAAGGCGAGTACAAGGTCGTCGACGGCTCGACCCCCGGCATGCTCGCCGAGCTGAAGCGCGCCTACGCCAAGAAGGAGCCCATCGTCACCACCCTGTGGTCCCCGCACTGGGCCTACAGCAGCTATGAGCTGAAGAAGCTCAAGGACCCCAAGGGCTCCTGGGGCAAGGGCGACGGAGTGCACACCGTGGCGCGCAAGGGCTTCTCCGGCGATCACCCCCGGATCGGGAAGTGGCTCAAGGCGTTCGAGATGACCGAGAAGCAGCTCACCGATCTGGAGGCCGAGATCCAGGGGGCCGGCAAGGGCAAGGAGCAGGACGCCGTACGCGCCTGGCTGAAGGACAACCCCGGGGTCGCCGACAAGATGGCCCCCGTGTAGTCCCCCGTGCAGCCGTGTAGCCCCGTGTAGTCCCCGCCCGTGCGGTCCCCGTGCGGTTCGGGAGGACGTCACCCGGTGCGACGGGGCGGTCGCCGCCACTGGCGGGACC
>NZ_JBSGUP010000558.1:0-5522 GCF_053607985.1 Streptomyces sp. NPDC055078 | reverse complement strand
GCGCCTCAAGCGCCGGCGGGGCTGAGTTGGCCTGGGCTGGTCTTGTCTCGTGCCCTTGGTGGGCGGGGCCCGACGTGGGACGGGGCGGTGAAGATCAGCCCGTTGGGGGTCCCCCCGGACGAAGTCTGGGGGAGTTTGAGGACACGCCCGTTGGGGGTCCCCCGGACGGAGTCTGGGGGAGTGCCGTAGCGACGGCCGTCACGTGGCACTCAGGCGTACACCCCCCCCCGGAGCGGCGCAGGGGTCACACCGAGGCCAGACACCAGAGCAGCGGGCCCAGGCCGCACCCCCCGGACCCCCGCGCCGTAGGCGTCAGAGCCAGGAGGCGAACTCCAGGGCGGGTTCCGCCTCGCGGGGGCGGCCGGTGGATGAGGCGCGGAGGGCGGATTCGACGGCGCGGAAGAGCACCCAGCCGCGCAGCCGGTCCGCGTCCACCTCCAGGGAGTCGGCGAGCTTGTTGATACGGCGGCGGGCGGCCGAGGCACCGGACGCGGCGGCGACGAGGTCCTCGACGCGGTCGCGGGCGAGGCGGGCGACGTCGTAGGCGCGTTCGCCGACGACGGGCTCGGGCCCGATCGCGAGCCAGGGGGTGCGGTCACCGGCGAGGACTTTGCCCTGGCGGAAGTTGCCGTGCAGGAGGAGGGCCTCGGGCGGGGCGGCCACCAGTTCGTCGCGGGCGGCGATGGCCGCGGCCACCAGGGGCTCCGAGGTGCCGCGGAGCGCGTCCGCCTGGCGGGCGGTGCGCTGCTCGACGGTCTCGAAGCCGTGGCCGGGCGGTGGCTCGACCCACAGCCGCCGGACGATCCCGGCGGCCTCCAGCAGCGCCTTCGCCTCCGGCAGCGACCGCAGTGAGACCTCCGGATGCAACCGCTCAAGCGGTAGCGCGTCCCCGGCGCCGGGCGCCCCCAGCGGCCGTACCGCGCCCCAGCCGTCCCAGTGCTCCAGCGCCGCGTGCTCCAGGGCGGGCACAGCGGCGGGCGGGGCGAGTTTCAGGGCGGCCGGGGTGCCGTCGGCCAGGCGCCCGAGGAGGACCAGGCTGCTGCGACCGCCGGGCGCCACCACCCGTTCGACCGTCAGCCCGAGCCGGGCCACCGCCTTCTCGGTGAGCGCGGGCAGCTGTCCGAGCCAGCCGTCGTCCTCGCCGAGCGCCCGCACCAGACGCCGGGGCGCTTGAGAAGCCATGCTCGCGTGTGTCCCCTTCGATGGGAGTCGATGATCCGCCCGGAACCGATGGTCTGACCGGAACCGGTGGCCTGACCGGAACGGACGGTCTGACCGGAACCGATGATCCGCCGAGAACCGAGATCCGCCCGGAGCCGATGGTCCGCCCGGGTACCACTTCGACCGGTCAGGGCCCGGCCGCCCGCTCGGCGAGCCCAGGAAAGGCTACGCCGCTGCCCCGCCAGCGCACCGCCCGCACCGCCGCCTCGCGCAGCGCCCCCGCGGCCTCCTGCCGCAGCGGCCCCTCCGAGGCCCGTACGAGATCGGAACAGACACCCGCGACCCGGTCCTCCAGGAACGCCGCCAGCCGTACGGCCGCCGCCGCGTCCGGCACCGGGAACGGCAGTGTGTAGGCGGGGGCCGCCACCACGGGCCTGCCGCCCAGATCGCGGACCCGGCGCGTGAGCGCGTCCCGGCGGGCCCGGTGCGCGGTGTGCGCGGCGGCGGCCTCGGCCCGGCGGGCCTTGCCGACGCGGGCTCCGGCGACCCCGTACCCGTACACCGCCGCGTGCTCCGCCGCGAGCGCGGCCTGCACGGCGGCCAGCACCCCGTCCGGGCCGTCCGGGCCCCCGGCGTCGTCCGTCCTCATCGCGCGCCTCCACCGGCCAGCAGATAGGTGTGCACCGCGCCGGCCGCGGCGACCGAGGCCACCAGCCGGGCCAGCTCCGGCCGCGCGCCGGCCAGGGCGGCCGTGTGCGCGTCGGCGGTGTGGCGCTCGGCCTCGGCCAGCGCCTTCAGCGCGGCGGCGGGGTCGGGCGCGACAGGCACCGGGGGAGCGGCCCGTACGGTCCCGCCGAACGCCGTGACATGTGCCGCCACCGAGGTGCGCAGCGGGGTCAGCCGGCCGGCCAGCCCCGGATGGTGTGCGATGGTGGCGTCGTACTGGTCACGCAGCGCGCCGCTCGTCGCGGCCAGCCGCCGCCGCAGCTCCTTCTCGGCCCTCGCCGCGTCACCGTCCGCCCCGCCCGGCGAACCGGACGCGTTCCCCGAGCACCCCGTCAGCGCTCCGGCCGCCGCGGCACCCGTCACGGCGAGAGCGCGTCTGCGTGTCGTCCCCGTGCGCCCCACGCGTGTCTCCCTCGGCCTCTCGGTGATCATCGCCGCAGGCGAGCGTACCCGTGGGGGCCACGGAGGTGGACGGCAACACCCCCCGGGACCGGATACCCTTTGATCTGACACGCGACGATCCCACAACAGCACACGCGGCCGAGGAGTCACCCGGATGAGCACCACCCAGAGCGACAGGCTGCGCGGGCTGCTGGAGCCGCTTGTCAGCGCCGCGGATCTGGAGCTGGAAGAGATCGAGATCTCCCGCGCCGGACGCCGCCGCCAGCTGAGGATCACCGTGGACTCCGACGAAGGCGCCACCCTGGACGCCTGTGCCGAGCTGAGCCGCGCCATCTCCCTCAAGCTCGACGAGACCGATGCGATGGGCGAGGGCGAGTACGTCCTCGAAGTCGGCTCACCGGGCGCCGACCGCCCCCTGACCGAGCACCGCCACTACGTGCGTGCCGCCGGGCGGCTGCTCAGACTCCACCTCCACGAGGGCGGCGAGCTGGTCGCCCGGGTGCTCGCCGTGGACGACGAGGGGCTCGACCTCGAAGTGCCGGGCGTGAAGGGGCGCAAGCCCACCGCCCGCCGCGTCGCCTTCGGTGAGATCACCAAGGCCCGGGTGGAGATCGAGTTCAACCGCAAGGACAAGAAGCAGGAAGAGGAGGCGTAGCCGTGGACATCGACGTAAAACTCCTGAAGGGCTTGGCACAGGAGAAGGAGATTCCCTTCGACCTGCTGGTCGAGGCCATCGAGTCGGCCCTCCTCATCGCCTACCACCGCACCGAGGGCAGCCGCCGCCACGCGCGCGTGGTGCTGAGCCGCGACACCGGCCATGTGACGGTGTGGGCCAAGGAGGACGCGGCCGATCTGGAGGAGGGGCAGGAGCCCAAGGAGTTCGACGACACCCCGTCGGACTTCGGCAGGATCGCCGCCACCACCGCCCGCCAGGTCATCCAGCAGCGGCTGCGGGACGCGGAGAACGACGTCACCTTCGGCGAGTACGCCCGCCGGGAGGGCGATGTCGTCGCCGGGATGGTGCAGCAGGGCAAGGACCCCAAGAACGTCCTGGTCCGGCTGGACGACAAGCTGGAGGCCATCCTGCCGGTGCAGGAGCAGGTCCCCGGCGAGGAGTACACCCACGGCCTGCGGCTGCGGACGTATGTCGTCCGGGTCGCCAAGGGGGTGCGCGGCCCGTCCGTGACGCTCTCCCGCACGCATCCCAACCTGGTGAAGAAGCTCTTCGCGCTGGAGGTCCCCGAGATCGCGGACGGCAGCGTCGAGATCGCCGCGATCGCCCGCGAGGCCGGTCACCGCACCAAGATCGCGGTCCGTTCCACCCGGTCCGGGCTCAACGCCAAGGGCGCCTGTATCGGCCCTATGGGCGGACGGGTCCGCAATGTGATGGCCGAGCTGCACGGCGAGAAGATCGACATTGTCGACTGGTCGGACGACCCGGCCGAGATGGTGGGCAACGCGCTCTCCCCGGCCCGGGTCAGCAAGGTCGAGGTCGTCGATCTCGCCGCGCGCTCGGCCCGGGTGACGGTCCCCGACTACCAGCTGTCACTGGCGATCGGCAAGGAGGGCCAGAACGCCCGCCTCGCCGCCCGCCTCACCGGCTGGCGCATCGACATCCGCTCCGACACGGAGCAGAGCGACGATCAAGGCCCCGAGCGGAGCTGACATCAGGCACCGGCTGGAGCTTGACCGGGCCCCCGCCCGACGCTGACCAGGCCACGGGCGGAGCTGACCAAGGGCCGGACCAGGGCTGGACCAGGGCCGGTCGAGGGCTGCTGTGGGGCTGCGGTGGGGCCGCTGTTACCGAGGTGACAGCGGCTCACAAAGATCGAGACAATGATCGTTCGATTCCTGCCCTGGACGGGAGGGGTCGTCGCGGGGAGGTAGACTTAACCGTGTCTGGCCGGACGCTCGCCCGTGTATGCCCTGAGCGCACTTGTGTGGGCTGCCGGGAGCGAGCGGCCAAGACCGATCTGCTGCGTACCGTGGTGATCGGGGACGAATGCGTCCCCGACGATCGCGGTACGCTGCCCGGCCGGGGTGCCTATGTACACCCCGCCATGGTCTGTCTCGATCTGGCTGTACGACGCCGGGCGTTTCCCCGGGCCCTCAGGGTCAAGGGACCGCTCGAAACGGGCGGAGTGCGGCTGTTCATCGAACAGACAGGACAGACGGCACAGACAGCACAGAGGGCACAGGCAGCACAGCCGGAGCGGGAAGCCGGGACAGTGCGGCAGGCTCAGCAGGAACAGGCTCAGTAAGAAGAAGCACGGCACGGGACCCCGTGCGGTCAGGTACCTCGCGAGTTGGAAGTAGGTCGAGATTGCGATGAGCACTCGATGAGTACGCGATGAGTACGCCCATGAAGTAGCGACGGTCCGGCGGTAACCCGGACCTAAAAGGAGCGAAGTGGCTAAGGTCCGGGTATACGAACTCGCCAAGGAGTTCGGCGTCGAGAGCAAGGTCGTCATGGCCAAGCTCCAAGAGCTCGGTGAATTCGTCCGCTCGGCGTCCTCGACGATCGAGGCGCCGGTTGTACGCAAGTTGACTGACGCATTGCAGGGACCCGGCTCAGGTGCCGGCAAGTCCGCTGCCAAGCCAGGCGTGCCCCGCAAGGCAGCGCCGTCCCCCGCCGCCCCTCGTGCGGGCGGCCCCACCCCCGGTGCGCCGTCCCCGGCCGCCCCGGCCCGTCCCGGTGCCCCCAAGCCCGGCGCCCCGGCCCCTCGGCCGGCCGCTGCCGAGGCGCCTTCCGGCACCGCCCCCAGCACTTCCGGTACGCCGTCCGGCGCATCGGCCGCCGGGCCGCGTCCGGGCCCCAAGCCCGCGCCGGCCAGGCCCGCCCCGGTCACCCCGGTGCCCGCGGCGGAGTTCTCCGCCCCGGCTCCGGCGCAGCCCGCCGCTCCGCAGCAGGGTGCCCGTCCGGCCGCGCCCGGCCCGCGCCCGGCCCGTCCGGCTCCGGCCGGCGGTCAGCGTGACGGCGGTCAGCGTGACGGCGGCCGCGGCGGCGACCGTCCGGCGCGTCCGGCAGGTCAGGGCGGCGCCCGCCCCGGCGGCAACCGCCCGGCCGGTCCCCGGCCCGGCAACAACCCCTTCACCTCCGGCGGCTCCACCGGAATGGCGCGCCCGCAGGCGCCCCGTCCCGGTGGCGGTGCCCCCCGTCCCGGTGGACACGGCGGCGCCCCCGGCGCTTCGCGTCCCCAGGGCGGCCCCGGTGGCGCACCCAGGCCGCAGGG
>NZ_JBSGUP010000557.1:0-5534 GCF_053607985.1 Streptomyces sp. NPDC055078 | reverse complement strand
GCCCTGGACGGCGCCCGCGGCGCCGACGTCGACGGCGTCCCCGTCCACTCCGTACGGCTGCGCGGCCTGCTGGCCCACCAGGAGGTCCTTCTCGGTGCCGAGGGTGAGACCCTCACCATCCGGCACGACTCACTGCACCACAGCAGCTTTATGCCCGGCATCCTGCTCGGCGCCCGCCGCGTCGTGTCCACCCCCGGCCTCACCTTCGGCCTGGAACACTTCCTCGACCTCGGCTGAGCACCCCATGCGCGCCAAGATCACCTATCTCGCCACGGCAGCCGCCCTGGTCGTCTACTTCGTCCTCGTCGGCAGCCGCGGCCTGATGCTCATCCAGCAGGGCACCCTGATCACCGTCTCCTTCGGCCTCGCCGTACTGATCCTGCCGGTCATCGGCATCTGGTTCCTCTGGAAGAACACCCAGTTCGTCACCAAGGCCAACCGCCTCGCCGCCGAACTCGACGCCGAGGGCGGCCTCCCCGTCGACGAACTGACCCGCACCCCCAGCGGCCGCATCGACCGCGAATCCGCCGACACCGTCTTCGCCCGCCGCCGCGCCGAGACCGAAGCCTCCCCCGACGACTGGCGCTGCTGGTTCCGCCTCGCCATCGCCTACCACGACGCCCGCGACACCCCCCGCGCCCGCAAAGCCATGCAGAAGGCCATCGCCCTCCACTCATGGTCTGAGGGGGAGGCATCTTCCAGCCTCGCCGGCGATTGAGGCGGCGTTCGGCCCGTGGGCCTGGGCGTCCCGAGGGGGTAATTTCCAGCCCCTCCTGGGGGTCCCTCCCAGGCGAAGCCCTGGGGGAGATTGAGGAGCGGGGCACGGGGCGGAGCCCCGACAAGAACCCGCGCCACTCCCGCACGCCCCCAGGGGCACGCCCCAGGCCCGGTCACGCGCCCCGATACTCCGCCGCCCACACCTCCACCGCATCCGCCGCCCGATCAAACGCCTCCACTCGCGACAAGAAGTCCGCGTTGTGATCCGTCAGCAGCGCCAGCGGCTCTCCCCGCCTGCCCGCACCGCTCCGGACGAGCAGCAGCGCCTGCCCCTGCACCGTCCGCGGCAGCCCGAGCCACCGCACCGGCTGCTGCACCGTCCGTACCTCCGACGCCTGGCTCCACTCCACCGTGGTGGTGAGGAAGAAGCCGACCCTGCGCAGCCCGTGCCTGCTCACCCATACCCCCATCCGGAGCAGCCGCAGCGCTGTCGTGATCACCGCGAGCCCCAGCACCAGACAGAGACCCGCCGCAGACAGCTCGCCGGCGAAGGCGATGATCATCGTGGCGAGCAGGACGAACGAGGCGAGCAGCAGCAGTACGGCCGACGCCCCGACCCGCCAGGGGCCCGGACGGTACGGGCGCCGCCACTGGTCGTGATCATCGAAGGGCAGCGCGACATCGTCCGCATGGGCGTCAAACGCACGGTCGGCCGTAAGGAAAGGCAGGGGCACGACTGATCCTCACTCACCAGCACACTCGGGGGCTGTGACGGGTGAGGCTACCGAGGTGCCGACCGGCCGACCACCCCAGGGGGCCGTACGAGTCAGCGGCGCTCGGACGCCTCGGACTGCTGGGCCTGACCGGCGCCCGCGGTGGACTCCAGCGCGGGAAGTCCGAAGAGCAGGGAGCCGACCAGCCCGGCCACAACCGTCAGCCCGATCAACGTACGCCCCGTGAGCTGGGAGACGCTCGGACGCTGGCGCGGCGGCGGAGTGACATTACTGCGGAAGCTGTCGGCCTCGGATATGAACGAGAACGGGACGGCCTCTCGCCGGCGGAGCATCAGGACACTCTCCTTGATCTGTGCGGCTTGATCTGTGCGACGGATGGGACCACCCGTACAGCTGTTACCCGTACAGACGAACAGAACGTCGAATCGGTGCCCGATTTCCCCGAATCGGCCACCGATTCCGCCGGGAGAGGGGCGGAGCCGGGTCGATTAGAGTGGTTGCCGCCCAGCTCAGCCACAGAGAGGACCCTCCCGGTGACCGACACTCCCGCCGAGACCGCGACACCCAGCTTCCGCGGTGATGTCACCGTGGAACTCGTGAAGCACACCGCATCGGACTCCGATGTGCTGTGGGCCGCCCGCGTCTCCACGGCCGGTGAGCAGTCCCTGGAGGAGCTCCAGAAGGACCCGCAGCGCTCGAAGGGGCTGATCAACTTCCTGATGCGGGACCGCCACGGCAGCCCCTTCGAGCACAACTCGATGACCTTCTTCATCAGCGCCCCGATCTTTGTCTTCCGTGAGTTCATGCGGCACCGCGTGGGCTGGTCGTACAACGAGGAGTCGGGCCGCTACCGGGAGCTCCAGCCGGTGTTCTACGTCCCCGGCCAGGACCGCAAGCTCGTCCAGGAGGGCCGTCCCGGCAAGTACGTCTTCATCGACGGCAGCCCCGAACAGCACAAGATCGTCAGCGAGGCGATGGAGGACTCCTACCGGCGTTCGTACGAGACCTATCAGGAGATGCTCGCCGCGGGCATCGCCCGCGAGGTCGCCCGCGCCGTCCTCCCCGTCGGTCTCTTCTCGTCCATGTACGCGACGTGCAACGCCCGCTCGCTGATGCATTTCCTCGGCCTGCGCACCCAGCACGAGCAGGCGACGGTCCCCACCTTCCCGCAGCGGGAGATCGAGATGGTCGGCGAGCGGATGGAGGAGCACTGGGCGAAGCTCATGCCGCTCACGCACGCCGCCTTCAACACGAATGGCCGTATCGCTCCCTGACCCCCACCGCCCGACGCGCGCGGCGATCGCCCCCTCTGGGCTGCACGGAAGCACAGATGTACGGTTTCGCGCGGCGAAGTGTCCGCATTGCGATGTTTCGTGAAGTTCATCTAGGCTGATCAAACGGACCCGGCACTGCCTGAACCCCCGAGCAGGCAGTGCCGGGTTCTACCGCCCACGTCGTACGTCACGTCCCAGAGGGGACACAGCGTGCTGAGCAACGAGTAGCGTGTTACCCATGGCTCCGATCTCCACTCCGCAGACCCCCTTCGGGCGGGTCCTCACCGCCATGGTCACGCCCTTCACGGCGGACGGCGCACTCGACCTCGACGGCGCGCAGCGCCTTGCGGTCCACCTGGTGGACGCAGGCAACGACGGTCTGATCATCAATGGCACCACCGGTGAGTCGCCCACCACCAGCGACGCGGAGAAAGACCAGCTCGTACGGGCTGTACTGGAAGCGGTCGGAGACCGGGCCCATATCGTCGCGGGCATCGGCACCAACGACACCCGCCACAGCATCGAACTGGCCCGCACGGCCGAGCGCAGCGGCGCACACGGCCTGCTCGCGGTGACGCCGTACTACAACAAGCCCCCGCAGGACGGCCTCTTCCAGCACTTCTCAGCCATCGCCGATGCGACAGAGCTGCCCGTGCTGCTCTACGACATCCCGGGCCGCAGTGGTGTCCCGATCGAGACCGAAACCCTGGTGCGCCTGGCCGAGCACCCGCGTATCGTCGCGAACAAGGACGCCAAGGGCGACCTCGGCCGCGCCAGCTGGGCCATCGCCCGCAGCGGACTCGCCTGGTACTCCGGCGACGACATGCTCAATCTCCCGCTCCTGTCGGTCGGCGCGGTCGGCTTCGTCTCCGTCGTCGGTCATGTCGTGACACCGGAGCTGCGCGCCCTTCTCGACGCGCATACGAGCGGCGACGTGCAGAAGGCCACCGAGATCCACCAGCGGCTGCTCCCGGTCTTCACGGGCATGTTCCGCACCCAGGGCGTGATCACCACCAAGGCGGCGCTGACCCTCCAGGGCCTGCCCGCCGGGCCCCTCAGGCTCCCTCTCGTGGGCCTCTCCCCGGAGGAGACCGCCCAGCTGAAGGTCGACCTCGCGGCCGGTGGGGTACAGCTCTGAAACGCAGACTTCACAACTGAATACCAGCAGAATCCGGCCGCTCGGCCGGACCCAGACAACAGCAAGTGCACGAATGTCATGTACGCCACGTGCCTCAGCGGTACGTGGCGTATGTGGTGAGGAGAGTCTTTTGAGCCATCCGCATCCTGAACTCGGCGCCCCCCCGAAGTTGCCCAAGGGCGGCCTGCGCGTCACCCCGCTCGGCGGGCTCGGCGAAATCGGCCGGAACATGACGGTCTTCGAATACGGCGGCCGACTGCTGATCGTCGACTGTGGCGTTCTCTTCCCCGAGGAGGAGCAGCCCGGAATCGATTTGATTCTGCCCGACTTCACCACGCTCCGGGACCGACTTGACGACATTGAGGGCATCGTCCTCACCCACGGCCATGAGGATCACATCGGCGGTGTTCCCTTTCTGCTGCGGCTGAAGGCGGACATCCCGCTCATCGGCTCCAAGCTGACCCTCGCCCTGATCGAGGCCAAGCTCCAGGAGCACCGGATCCGTCCGTACACCCTGGAGGTCAGCGAGGGCCGGCGGGAGCGCATCGGCCCGTTCGACTGCGAGTTCATCGCGGTCAACCACTCCATCCCGGACGCCCTCGCGGTCGCCATCCGAACCCCCGCGGGCATGGTCGTCCACACGGGCGACTTCAAGATGGACCAGCTCCCGCTGGACCGCAGGCTGACCGACCTGCACGCTTTCGCCCGGCTCAGCGAGGAGGGCATCGACCTCCTGCTGTCCGACTCGACGAACGCCGAGGTCCCGGGCTTCGTCCCGCCCGAGCGCGATATCTCGAACGTGCTGCGCCAGGTCTTCGCCAACGCGCAGAAGCGCATCATCGTGGCGAGCTTCGCCAGCCATGTGCACCGCATCCAGCAGATCCTGGACGCGGCACACGAGTACGGCAGGCGCGTCGCCTTCGTCGGCCGCTCCATGGTCCGCAATATGGGCATCGCCCGTGACCTCGGCTATCTCAGGGTCCCGGCCGGTCTCGTCGTGGACGTCAAAACCCTCGACGATCTGCCGGACCACCAGGTCGTCCTCGTCTGTACGGGCTCCCAGGGCGAACCCATGGCCGCCCTCTCCCGGATGGCCAACCGAGACCACCAGATCCGGATCGTCCAGGGCGACACGGTCATCCTGGCCTCGTCCCTGATCCCGGGCAACGAGAACGCGGTCTACCGCGTGATCAACGGCCTGACCCGCTGGGGCGCGAACGTCATCCACAAGGGCAACGCCAAGGTCCATGTCTCCGGCCATGCCTCCGCCGGCGAGCTGCTGTACTTCTACAACATCTGCAAGCCGAAGAACCTGATGCCGGTCCACGGCGAATGGCGCCATCTGCGGGCCAACGCCGAACTCGGCGCCCTGACGGGTGTCCCCAAGGACCACATCGTCATCGCCGAGGACGGCGTGGTCGTCGACCTGGTGGACGGCAAGGCCAGGATCGTCGGCAAGGTCCAGGCGGGATATGTGTACGTCGACGGCCTCTCCGTCGGCGATGTCACCGAGACCTCCCTCAAGGACCGCCGCATCCTCGGCGACGAGGGCATCATCTCCGTCTTCGTCGTGGTCGACTCCACCACCGGCAAGGTCGTCGGCGGCCCGCATATGCATGCCCGGGGTTCCGGTATCGAGGACTCGGCCTTCAGCGCCGTGATCCCCAAGAT
>NZ_JBSGUP010000556.1:0-5548 GCF_053607985.1 Streptomyces sp. NPDC055078 | reverse complement strand
GGCCACCGTACGTCCGGAACGCGCCGACCGTGTCGCCGGAGCGGGCCGACCGTTCACCCGGAGCGGGCCCGCTGTTCGCCCGCCCCGGCTGTGCGCGCGCTCAACCGGCGCCCCGTACGCCGCCGCTCAGGCGGACCGGAGCGCGCGATCGATCGCCTGACACTCGGCGTAGTCGGGCAGCAGGCCGTCAGTCGCCGCCTTCTCCAGGGTGGGCGCGGCGAGGTCGCGCTCGGACATGATCGGCTCGATCTCCGCGGGAATCGGCAGCGAAAGCTCCGGGTCGAGTATCGAGAGCGCAAGCTCGTGCTCCGGGACGTACTCCCCGGAAAGCAGATAGGAAACCACGGTGTTGTCCTCAAGCGCGACGAAACCATGGGCCACGCCGACCGGAAAATACACGGCACGAAATGATTCGGTGTCCAGCAGCACCGCATCGAAGCGACCGAAGGTCGGAGAACCGACCCGGATGTCCAGGGCGATGTCGAGCGTCTTCCCCCGCGCACAGTACACGTACTTCCCGCAACCGGGCGGGGTCAGGGTGTAGTGCAGACCGCGTACCACTCCACGCCGCGATCTGCTGTGATTGGACTGGGCGACCCGGAACAGCGAATGCCCCGTGGCAGCCGAGAAAGCGGACTCCTGGTAGGGCGATACGAAATGCCCACGCTCGTCGTCGAATACCCGGGGCGTGAATTCCACTGCGCCTTCGACGGAGAGTTGACGCGACTGCATGCTAGAAACCATAACGGACTCCGATTCAAAGCCGTATTGCCTCGGTTTACCTGCTGTGTGCGCTCGGGGCAGTGCCCGGCACGCCAGGATCTGGCGCTCGCGGCGTTGTTCGCGTGCACTGCGTGTTCCGCGTGTACCGCGTGCTCCGCTTCTTTCGCGTTCTCCAGTGGGTCCGCATACCGCAGACGATGGTGGTCCGGATGTCTCGCAGACGCCTCAACGACGGCTGGACGGCTCTGCCCCCGCGAGCCTCGATGGTCAGAGGACCGGGCCTACGGGCCGGACGTCCCCACGTACTCGCGCAGATGCCGGGCGGTCAGCGTGTCGCCGTGGGCGACGAGATCGGCCGGGGTGCCGGTGAACACGACCCGGCCGCCGTCGTGGCCCGCGCCAGGACCGAGGTCGATGATCCAGTCGGCGTGGGCCATGACCGCCTGGTGGTGCTCGATGGCGATGACCGTCCTGCCGTCGTCGACCAGCCGGTCGAGCAGGTTCAGCAACTGGTCCACATCGGCCAGGTGCAGTCCGCTCGTCGGCTCGTCCAGCACATAGACGCCTGCCTTCTCCGCCATGTGGATCGCCAGCTTCAGCCGCTGGCGCTCCCCGCCGGACAGGGTGGTGAGCGGCTGGCCCAGAGCGATGTACCCGAGGCCGACATCGGCGAGCCGGCCGAGGATGGCCCGGGCCTGGCCGGTGGTGAAGAAGTCACGGGCCTCGTTCACCGTCAGGGCGAGCACCTCGCTGATGTCCTTGCCCCGCAGCCGGTAGCCGAGCACCTTGGGGATGAACCGCTTGCCCTCGCACTCCTCGCAGAGCGTGGCGACCCCGGCCATCATGGCGAGGTCCGTGTAGACCAGGCCGATGCCCCGGCAGTTGGGGCAGGCGCCCTCGGAGTTCGGGCTGAACAGGGCGGGCCTGACCCCGTTGGCCTTGGCGAACGCGGACCGGATCGGGTCGAGGAGTCCGGTGTAGGTGGCCGTATTGCTGCGCCGGGACCCGCGAATCGCGGACTGGTCGACCGTGATCACACCGTCCCGGCCCGCCAGTGAGCCGTGGATCAGCGAACTCTTGCCCGATCCGGCCACACCGGTGACCACCGTCAGTACGCCGAGGGGCACATCGACGCTGACGTCCCTGAGGTTGTGCAGGGACGCGCCGGTGATGCCCATGTGTCCGGCCGGCTGCCGCACCCGCTCCCGTGGCCGGACGCGGTGGTCCAGATACTGCCCGGTCGATGTGCCGGAGTCGCGCAGTCCGGCCAGATCGCCGGCGAAGCACACCCGGCCGCCGGCCGGGCCCGCGCCCGGCCCCAGATCGATCACATGGTCGGCGATGACGATCGTCTCCGGCTTGTGTTCCACGACGAGAACGGTGTTCCCCTTGTCGCGCAGCCGGAGCAGTACGGAGTTCATACGCTGGATGTCGTGCGGGTGCAGTCCGACGGTGGGCTCGTCGAAGACGTAGGTGACATCGGTGAGGCTCGATCCGAGGTGCCGCACCATCTTGACCCGCTGGGCCTCGCCCCCGGAGAGGGTGCCCGACTCGCGGTCCAGGCTCAGATACCCGAGGCCGATCTCCACCAGCGAGTCCAGCAGCTGGCGCAGGCTCGCCAGCAGGGGCGCCACCGACGGAGCCTCGATACCCCGGACGAACTCGGCCAGTTCACTGATCTGCAGGGCGCAGCACTCGGCGATGTTGCGTCCGTCGATCCGGCAGGAGAGTGCGGCGGGTTTGAGCCTGCTGCCCTCGCACGCCTCACACACGGCGAAGGTCACCGCCCGGTCGACGAAGGCGCGGATATGGGGCTGCATGGATTCCCGGTCCTTGCCGAGGTAGAGGCGCCGCACCCTGAGCAGGAGCCCCTCGTAGGTGGTGCCGGTCCCGCCGTGGGTGAGCTTGATCCTGGTGGGGGGCTTGTGGAGCAGATCGTCCCACTGGCCGGGGGTGTAGTCCTTGAGCCTGACGTCGGGGTCGACGAAGCCGGAGTGCGCGATCGACTTCCAGTACCAGGAGCCGACGTTGAAGTTGGGCACGGTGATGGCGCCCTCGTTCAGGGAGCGTTCGGCGTCCACTAATTCGGCGACGGCGAAGGTCGACACCCGGCCGAGCCCCTGGCACTCCGGGCACATGCCCTCCGGCACATTGAAGCTGAACGCTCCGGAGGTGCCGATGTGCGGGGTCCCGAGCCGGCTGAAGACGATCCGCAGCATGGTGTGCGCGTCGGTGGCGGTGCCGACCGTGGAACGGGAGTTGGCGCCCATGCGTTCCTGGTCGAGGACGATCGCCGCGCTCAGATTGCGCAGGGTGTCGACATCGGGGCGGCCGAAGTTCGGCATGAACGACTGGATGAACGCCGTATAGGTCTCGTTGATCAGGCGCCGGGACTCTGCGGCGATGGTGCCGAAGACGAGTGAGGACTTTCCGGAGCCGGAAACACCGGTGAAGACGGTGAGCCGGCGCTTGGGAATATCGAGGGAAACATCGGCGAGGTTGTTCTCCCTGGCACCTCGGACCTCGATCACATGATGGCTGTCGGCCTCGGGCCGCTGACGGTTGGCCTGGTCGGAGGGAGTCATCGGATCACACTATTTCACCGCCCGTGAGCGTGTAAACACGCCCGGCTTCCGTACCTCCCCGGCACCGGTATTCCTCCCGCTTCCGAGAAAACGATTCTCCCCGCGCCCGGTTGCCGTCCGGCTCACCCGGCTCCCGTCCAGTGGCGTTCCATCTGATTTCGAGCGCATTCAACGGACCGGGCCGGACGATGGGACCGCCGACACCCTTGCGTTCCGTCCCCACGGCGTCCGTTGCCAGCCGTCCCGACACCCTTTTCGCAGTCCTTGAGAGTTCCTGGGAGCACACATGCGAGCACACATGGACAAGACCACGTACAAGGCCCATGTCGCAGCGGCCTTCGACCGGGCCGCGGGCTCCTACGACCGGCTGGGGGTCTCCTTCTTCACCCCCATGGGGCGGCGCCTTGTCGACCGGGTGGCCCCGAAACCCGGGGAGCGGGTGCTGGACGTGGGCTGCGGCCGGGGGGCGTGCCTGTTCCACGCCGCGTCGCTCGTCGGCCCGACCGGGCATGTCCTGGGCATCGACATCGCTCCGGCCATGATCGAGGAAGCGCGGAAAGAGGCGGCGTCCACCGGCGTCGGGAATGTCGAGCTGGTGGTGATGGACGGCGAGTTCCCCGCGCTGCCGACCCGCTCGTTCGATGTCGTGACGGGCAGCTACAGCCTGATCTTCCTCCCGGACGCACGGGCCGCCCTGCCGCGCTACGCCGGCCTGCTGGGCGACGGCGGGCGCCTCGCCTTCACCACCCCGGTGTTCACCGACGACACCTTCCCCTTCCTCCCCCCGGTCTTCACCGAGCTGATTCCCCGGTCGCTGCTGGAGAATCTGCCGCCGCAGTGGCGGCCGGAGGAACTCCAGCGGCGCTTCAACAGCTGGCTGGCGAAGGAGACGGATCTGCGGCACACCCTGGAGTCGGCCGGGTTCGGTGAGGTGGAGATCGCCGACGAACCGGTCGACCTCGTGGCACCGTCCGGTGAGACCTGGGTGAAGTGGTCCCACACCCAGGGCATGCGCCTGCTGTGGGAGCATCTGCCGGAGGACGACCGGGAGCGGCTGCGGGTCCGGCTCACCGACGCGCTGGACGGCATGCGGGTGGACGGCGGGCCGCTGACCATCGAGACACCGGTGCGCTATGTCACGGCGAGTGTGGCCCGTTGAACCACCCCACACCCGCGCCGGTTCGGGCCCCCGCGCCGGTTCCGGCGCCGAGGGAAGCGGTCACACACCCGGCCGCTGCTGTACTGTGCACGATTCCGTCCGCGGGGAGCCGCCACACGCGGGACACTCCCCGCCCGCCCCTGGAAGGCCGCCAGCCATGAGGCTACTGATCACCGGTGGTGCCGGATTCATCGGCTCCCACTACGTCCGCAGCCTCCTCGCCGGTCGCTACCGCGGCTACGAGGACGCGCGGGTCACCGTACTGGACCGGCTCACCTACGCGGGCACGCTCACCAATCTCCCCGCCGCCCATCCGATGCTGACCTTCGTCCACGGCGACATCTGCGACCGAGAGCTGCTGATGGATCTGCTGCCGGGCCATGACGCCGTGGTCCACTTCGCGGCGGAGTCCCATGTGGATCGCTCCATCGCAGGTTCGGCTCCCTTCATCACCACCAATGTCACGGGCACCCACACCCTGCTCGACTGCTGTTCCCGTGTCGGGGTGAACCGGTTCGTGCACATCTCGACGGACGAGGTGTACGGGTCGGTGGACGAGGGGTCGTCCACCGAGGATTCGCCGCTGGAGCCGAACTCCCCGTACGCGGCCTCCAAGGCCGCCAGCGATCTGCTCGTCCGGGCGTTCCACCGCACCCACGGTCTGTGGACCTCGGTGACCCGCTGCGCCAACAACTACGGGCCCCACCAGTTCCCCGAGAAGGTCATTCCGCTCTTTGTCACCAACCTGCTGGCGGGCAGGAACGTACCGCTGTACGGCGACGGGCTGCATATGCGGGAGTGGCTGCACGTCGACGACCACTGCCGGGCGGTCCAGCGCGTCCTGGAATCCGGCCGCGCCGGGGCGACGTACAACATCGCCGGCGGGACGGAGCTGACCAACCGGGAGCTGACCGGGCTGGTGCTGGAGCAGTTCGGCGTCGGCTGGGACCGGGTGGACCAGGTCGCCGACCGCAAGGGACACGACCGGCGGTACGCCCTGGACGCGTCGAGGATCAGGGATGAACTGGGCTTCGAGCCGGAGACACCGTTCGAACGCGGTTTCGCCGACACGATCCAGTGG
>NZ_JBSGUP010000555.1:0-5566 GCF_053607985.1 Streptomyces sp. NPDC055078 | reverse complement strand
CCGGAGAGCAGGCCGGCGGTGATCCCGCCGACCGCGACGGCCGAGAGGAACAGGCCGAGCGTCCGCGGATCGCCGTCGAAGCGGATCTCGTTGACCAGCGGGAAGAGCGCGACCGGCATGGCGAGCAGCGTCGCGGCCAGGTCGGTGGCCATCAGGCCCCACAGCGTCGGGCGGCGCAGCACGATCCGCCAGCCGCCGCGCTCCGGTCGGCGCCCGGCGCCCTTCGCGCCGGCGCCCTCGGGCCTCATGGACGGGAGGCGGAGCACCGAGAGCATCGAGACCGTGACGGCCGCGGCCTGCGCCGCGTAGGCGGCGGACAGGTCCCAGCGCGCGATGATCAGGCCGGCCAGCGCCGGGCCGGCCAGCATCGCCGCCTGGAAGGAGAGGTTGGTCAGCGCGAGACCGGCCGCGACCTGGTCGGCGGGCAGCAGCCGGACCGGGAACGTGCGCCGGGCAGGGGCGCCGAGCGCACTGCACGCGGTCCCGGCGGCGACCAGGGCGAGCAGCAGGAATACGTTGCGGTTGCCCGCCAGGGCCTGGGCACACAGTCCCGCGGCCACCAGCAGTTGGCCCGCGGTGGTGGCCCGCACCACCGCGCGCCGGTCGACCGAGTCGGCCAGTGTGCCGCCGAGCAGCCCGAACAGCACCATCGGCAGACCGGTCGCGAGCCCGATGGCACCGGTGCCCACGGGGCTGCCGGTCAGATCCCAGACCTGGGCGAGCACCGCCACGGTGGTCATCTGCGAGCCGAGTTGGGAGGTCGAGGAGCCGATCCACAGGTCGCGGAACGGCCGGCTGCTCCGCAGCGGGCGGGTGTCGAGGAACCGGACGCGCCACCTCATCCCGGTGGCTCGACGAGGTGGCCGAGGATCCGCTGCCGCATCGACCGGCGTTCCAGCGCCCGCCGCAGCTCCTCGACGACGGTGGTCAGCGCGTACGGGATCTCGCTGTCCAGCTCCGCGACTGTCGCGTGGGTGGCACGCCACTCCGCCTCCAGGAACGGCACCAGCGACCGGCCCCGTTCGGTGAGGTCGATCCGCCGGGTGCGGGCGTCGGGCCCGGGTTCGGAGGTGACCAGGCCCGCTCGGCGCATGGCGGCGACGGTCTGGCTGGTCGCGGAGTGCGAGCGGTCCAGGGACTCGGCGAGCCGGCGGATGGTCAGTGGTCCGGTGTGGGCGAGCCGGATCAGCGGATAGGCGAACCTCGGCCGTACTCCCTCGATGCCACGCCCGACGTAGACCTGCTCGATCTCTGCGTCCAGGGTGGCCAGCAGTTGGTGCAGCGACTGCCAGGGATCTGGCACGGCTGTGGGGTCCGAAGATGTCACAGCGCTAATATAACAGCGCTGTGACAATTGATGGCCCCCGTGATCACGGGGTGGGTGTCGGCGGACGGCTGTTTCCCGCCGCTCCCGAGCCGGTCGGCTCGCCTGGCGGGATCGCGGCCTCGATGTGGGCGAGCTGGGCGGCGAGAATGTCTTCGAACGCGGCGCGGCGGTCCGCCCCGAGAGGGCGGACGTCACGGGCGAAGCGGGCCAGGGCCGGGAAGCGTTCGGGGTCGGCGCCGAATACCGCGACGCGGAACAACTCCATGCCCTGTTCGCGCTCGGCCGGGGTGACGGTGCTGACCCCGGCATCGGAAGCGATCAGCGCGGCGATGAGGACCGCGATCCGGTGGTAGCCCGCCGGGATCTCCTCGTCGGGCAGTCCCGACGCGCGCAGAGCCTGCAGCACCTCTTCCATGACCAGCCGGGAACCGGTGCCGCCCGACGCGTAGCGCCCCCACACCGCGGCGAGCTGGGGCTGCTCACCGAAGGACTCCCGCACGCGCAGGGCCAGGGCCGTGATGCGCTGGCGCCAGTCGCCCTCGGGGCGGTAGCCGTCCATGGCGGCGACGAGGATCCGGTCGGCGACCGCCCGCAGCAGCTCCGTCTTGCTGCGGAAATGCCGGTAGAGGCTGGAGGAATCGGTCCCGAGCGCCGCGGCGAGCTTGCGCACGCTGAACGACTCGGCGTCGCTCGTGCGCAGCAGCTCCGCCGCCGCTTCCAGGATCTCGTCGGTCGACCAGCGCCTTCGGCCTGCCATCCCAACTCCTCTCACCGGACCCCAGCCTAACCTATGCACTTGGTGTTGCACGCACTGCGTGCATAATGGAGGCAGGAGTGTACGAGGGGCACCCGGCAGCAGGCGGGCCGGTGCATCCCGTGCCCTGTCACCCGGCTCGGGCGACCGGCGTGGAGCGCACCCCGGGCACAGCGAAAGGACGCGTGTGATGAGGAACCTTCTGGATCCCGCGGCGCTGAACGCCGCCATGGAGAACGTCCACCGCGCCGGGGTGCCCGGCCTGTTCGCCGAGGTGCGTGACGGCGACCAGGTCTGGCGCGGCGCGGCCGGAGTCGCCGATGTCGCCACCGGCCGCCCCGTCACGGCCGATATGCGGCACCGCGTCGGCAGCGTCACCAAGACCTTCACCGCCGCCGCGGTTCTGCAGCAGGCCGAGAGCGGCCGGATCGGCCTGGACACGCCGATCGGCCGATATCTGCCGACGCTGGTCCCCGGAGATCCCGGTGCCGCGATCACGGTCCGGATGCTGCTCAACCACACCAGCGGCCTCGCCGAGTACCTCCCCTACGCCTACGCCTCCCTCAGGGCGTTCCCCGCCGTCGCGGACACCGGGCCCGAGAGCCTCGACGACAACCGGTTCACGCGGTTCGACCCATCCGAACTGATCGAGATGGGAGTCACCGCACCCTCGGCCGGCCCCCCGGGCGGCACGCCGGGCGTGTACTCCAACACCAACTACCTGCTCCTCGGCGAACTCCTGCGACAGGTCACCGGCACCACGGCCGAGCGGTACATCACCCGGAACATCATCGAGCCCGCCGGGCTCCGGGACACCGGTTTCCCCACCGAGACGTCCATCAGCGGTCCGCACTCGCAGATCTACGAGGCGTGGTTCGGCATGATCGACCCGCCACGCGACTACAGCGTCTACGACATGTCGTGGGTGGGGCCGGCGGCCTCGCTGATATCGACCGTCCCGGACCTCAACCGCTTCTTCGGCAGGCTGCTGGCAGGCGAGATCGTCGGCCCGTCGTCGCTGGAGCAGTTGCGCGGTACCGTCCCGGTCGTCTCCCATGAAGGACTGACGATCGACTACGGTCTCGGCCTGCACCCGATGGAGGCTCCCGGCCAGTGCACCTTCTGGGGCCACGGCGGCACGGTCTGGGGTGCCGGAACGCTGGCCATGACCCGTGCCGACGGCAAGCGGCAGATGGCCGTCGCGGTGAACACGCAGAGGTGGAACAGGCTCGACTCATCGGGCAGGCCGCAGCCGCATCCCATCGACGACGCGCTCGCGGCTCTCTACCGCGTGGCGATGTACGGCTGACCGGACATGACACACACCCACCCCTCGCCGTCGACCCGGTCGCCCACGTGCTCCGCGGCTCCCCCCAGCGGGTCGGGGTCCGCCGCCATTGCGGTGGCCGCCACCCGCCGGCCGGTGCCGCCCCGGGACCGATAGCCGTGTTCATCGCGCGCTTCCGCCCGGCGACAGCGGGGCGGCGGTGGATGACCGGTCCCCGGTCTGCCATCATGGCTGAAACGGAACCTCGCTCCGCCGACGATACGGAAGACTCTTCCGCTGTGCGGCAGCACGGAAGGAGCGTCGCGGTGAACGACGGCGGCCGGAGCGCGGAGAACGCGGCCGGATCCAGGCGCAAGGACGCCCGGCGCAACCAGCAGACCCTGCTGGACGCGGCAGCGGCGGTGTTCGTGGCCTCGGGCGTGGAAGCGCCGGTACGCGACATCGCGGCCGAGGCGGGCGTCGGGGTGGGCACGGTCTACCGCCACTTCCCCACCCGGGCGGACCTCGTCATCGCCGTCTACCGCCACCAGGTCGACGCCTGCGCCGAAGCCGGGCCCAGCCTGCTGGCGGCCGGCCCGACACCCCACGCCGCCCTGGGGCGGTGGGTCGACCTCTTTGTCGACTTCCTGGTCACCAAACACGGCCTCGCGGCCGCGCTCCAGACCGACAACACCGGCTTCGAGACGTTGCACACCTACTTCCTCGACCGGCTCCTGCCGGTGTGCACCCGACTCCTCGACGCTGCCGCCGCCTCCGGTGAGATCCGCCCCGGCATCGACGCCTACCACCTCATGCGCGGCATCGGAAACCTCTGCATCGGCGCCGACAGCGACCCGCGCTACGACGCACGCCGACTGGTCGCACTCCTCGTCGCGGGACTGCGCCAACCGCACTGACCGCCACACCCGTAGCGCGTCCGTGGCACGTCCGTGGCGCCCCGTGCCTCCCACACCGCCCGTGACCGCCAGGACCCTCGCGGAAGCGGTCGGTGCGATCGAGATGTGGTCGCGATGTGATCGCATCCCACAGGGCGGCCCCCGCCGATCCCCGGTCGGCGCTCCGGCTCCGGACCACCCCGCAGCCGCCCGCCGGCACCCGCACCCGCACCCGCACCCGCCCGCCACACCCGTACCGGCCACAAAGACCCCCGGGCCAGGGCCGACGCCTCGACAGCGGACCTGAAGCACGGTCGCGGGCGATCCCGCGCGGCCCGCGCGGCCCACACGCCGGAGCCCGTGCCAGGCGCGTACCGCCGCCCAGTGCCGACAAAAGTGAGGCATTTGCCCTAGGGCTATTGACTAGGGCAAGCGCCCTAGTAATCTGTGAGAGCACCGCTCACCCGCGGTCGCCACTGATACGAGCCGCTGGGCGGCCGGGCGACCGATCCGATCCAGAGCAGGAGACCAGAACGACATGACCGAACGGGAAATGCGCGTCTGCATCGTCGGAGCCGGACCCTCAGGGCTGGTCGTCGCCCGCCAGTTGCGCGACGCCGGAGTGCCGTTCGACCTGTTCGAGAAGCACTCCGATGTCGGCGGGATCTGGGACCCGGCGAACGAGGGCAGCCCCATCTACCGGACCGCACACTTCATCAGCTCGAAGTACACCAGCGGCTTCTACGGCCACCCGATGCCCGAGGACTACCCGGACTACCCTTCCTGGCGGCAGATCCTCGACTACATCCGGCACTTCGCCAAGGCCGAGAACCTGTACGAGCACATCACCTTCAACGCCGAGGTGGAGCGCGCCGAACTGCTCGACGACGGCACCTGGGAGGTGACGGTCGCCGGCGGGAAGCGCCGCTACCGGGCCCTCGTCGTGGCGCCGGGTGTCACCTGGCATCCGAACGTTCCCGAGCTGGCCGGACAGGACACCTTCACCGGGCGGCTGATGCATTCGTCGGAGTACTACGACACCTCGGCGTTCGCCGGACGGCGTGTGCTCGTCGTCGGTGCGGGCAACTCCGGGGTCGACATCGCCTGCGACGCGGCGGCCGGGGCCGACAAGGCGTTCCTGAGCGTACGGCGCGGGTACCGGTACGTCCCCAAGCACATCTTCGGCGTCCCGCTGGACGTCTTCCTGAACTACGGTGGCCGGCCGCCGGCGGGCGTCACGCTCCCCGACGACCCGGGCGCGGTCATCGACGCGCTGGTCGGCGATCTGACCCGCCTCGGCCTCCCCGCGCCGGACCACGAGC
>NZ_JBSGUP010000554.1:0-5572 GCF_053607985.1 Streptomyces sp. NPDC055078 | reverse complement strand
GACCGATATGACGCACCAAGCGACAGCCGCAGGGCCGGCAGCGGTCTCCCCCAAGACCGCTCCGGCCCCCGGCCGAAGTCCGAAGAAGCGCCGTGGCCCGGGCCGCAAGGGCAGCCGCTGGACGCCCTGGCTCTATCTGGCCCCCGCGCTCGTCGTGGTGGCCGGACTGCTCGTCTACCCGATCTATCAACTCGGCCTGATTTCGTTCCTCGAATACACCCAGGCCCAGGTCAGCGGCGGCGTGCCCACCGAGTTCGTGGGGTTCGGCAACTACCGGGCCCTGTTCTCCGACAGCCAGTTCTGGCAGGTCCTGCTGGCGACGGTCGTCTTCGCCGCCGCCTGTGTGCTCTCCACGCTCGCCGTCGGCTGCTCGCTCGCCGTACTGCTGACCCGTATCCGGGCGCTGCCCAGGCTCGCCCTGATGCTGGCCGCGCTCGGCGCCTGGGCGACCCCCGCCATCACCGGCTCCACCGTCTGGGTCTTCCTCTTCGACCCGGACTACGGCCCGGTCAACCGGATGCTCGGCCTCGGTGACTTCTCCTGGACGTACGAGCGGTACAGCGCTTTCGCCCTCGTCCTCTTCGAAGTCGTCTGGTGCTCATTCCCCTTCGTCATGGTGACCGTGTACGCGGGCATCAAGGCCATCCCCTCCGAAGTGCTGGAGGCGGCCTCGCTCGACGGCGCGTCCCAGTGGCGGATCTGGCGTTCCATTACGGCCCCGATGCTCCGCCCGATCCTGGTTGTCGTCACCATCCAGTCCATCATCTGGGACTTCAAGGTCTTCACCCAGATCTATGTGATGACGAACGGCGGAGGTATCGCCGGACAGAATCTCGTCCTCAATGTGTACGCCTACCAGAAAGCCTTCGCGTCCTCGCAGTACGGCCTGGGATCGGCGATCGGCGTTGTCATGCTGCTGATTCTGCTGGCCGTCACCCTTGTCTATCTGCGCCTTCTGCGACGCCAGGGAGAAGAACTGTGAGCGCCATGAGCACCCTGCGCATACGCCGTCCCTGGCGGCTGGCCGCCGAGGCGTCCGCGCTCGTCATCGCCGCCGTGGTGGCGTTCCCGCTGTACTGGATGGTGCTGTCCGCCTTCAAGCCGGCGGGGGAGATCCAGTCGACCGAGCCGCGTCCCTGGACGTTCTCGCCGTCCCTGGACTCGTTCCGGCGCGTCTTCGAACAGCAGGAATTCGGACGCTATTTCCTCAACAGCCTCATCGTCGCGAGCGCGGTCGTCGTCGCCTCCGCGCTGATCGCCTTCCTGGCGGCGACAGCGGTGACGCGGTTCCGCTTCAAGTTCCGTACGACCCTGCTGATCATGTTCCTGGTGGCGCAGATGGTGCCGATCGAGGCGCTGACGATCCCGCTCTTCTTCCTGATGCGGGACGCCGGTCAGCTCAATACCCTCTGGTCGCTGATCCTGCCCCATATCGCCTTCTCGCTCCCCTTCGCGATCTGGATGCTGCGGGGCTTTGTGAAGGCGGTCCCCGAGGCGCTGGAGGAAGCCGCGTACATCGACGGCGCCAGCCGAACGCGCTTCCTGTGGCAGATCCTCTTCCCGCTGGTCTTCCCGGGACTTGTGGCGACGAGCGTCTTCTCCTTCATCTCCACCTGGAACGACTTCCTCTTCGCCAAGTCCTTCATCATCAGCGACACCTCGCAGTCGACCCTCCCGATGGCGCTGCTCGTCTTCTTCAAGCCGGACGAGAACGACTGGGGCGGGATCATGGCGGGGTCCACGGTGATGACCGTGCCCGTGCTGATCTTCTTCGTCTTCGTCCAGCGCAGACTGGTCTCCGGACTGGGCGGCGCGGTGAAGGACTGACCCCCGAGACCCCACGGCCCCCGAGACCCCCGGGCGCCCCGGAGACCCCACGGCCCCCGAGGCCGCCGGGCCCCGGGCCCCGAGAGCCCCGGCCCGGAGATCCCGGGCCCGACGAAAGGAACCTGACCTATCCCCACTCGACAACTCCCAAGCCCGACGACCACCACTCCCCGAGCACAACGGACAACGGACAACGGACAAGGGACCGAGGACTGACGCATGCCCCAGGAAACGATGACCACACAGATGACCCCCGAATCGACGACCGCGCAGCTGATCCCCGCCCCCAACTCCCGCAGCACCCCCGACGGAGCCGGCTTCACCCCCGGCACCGGCACCACGCTGTACGCGGGCGAGGGCACCGAGATCACCGAACGCTGGCTGCGCTCCACGGTCGGCCCGGCACTCGGCCTGCCGCTGGCCCCCACCGGCACCGGGGGAGCGGCCGACTCGATCACCCTGCTCGTCGACGAGACGCTGGAGCCCGAGGCGTACCGCCTGGAAGTCACATCCGACCGAGGGGTGGAGATCCGCGGCGGCGGTGGCGCGGGAGTCTTCTGGGGCGCGCAGACGCTCCGTCAACTCCTCGGCGACGACGCCTTCCGCCGGTCACCGGTCCACCCGGGGACGGCACCCCGCCTCGCGCCCCAGATCATCGAGGACAAGCCGCGCTTCGGCTGGCGCGGACTGATGCTCGACGTCTCACGGCACTTCACCCACAAGACCGACGTCATGCGGCTGCTCGACCTGCTGGCCGCGCACAAGCTGAACGTCTTCCACTTCCACCTCACCGACGACCAGGGCTGGCGCATCGAGATCAAGCGCTACCCCAAGCTCACCGAGGCCGGAGCCTGGCGCTCCCGCACCAGGTGGGGCCATCGCGCGTCCCCGCTCTGGGACGAGAAGCCCTACGGCGGCTACTACACCCAGGACGACATCCGGGAGATCGTCGCCTACGCCGCCGAGCGGCATATCACCGTCGTCCCCGAGATCGAGATCCCCGGCCACTCCCAGGCCGCCATCTCGGCGTACCCGGAACTCGGCAACACCGATGTCATCGACACCACCTCCCTTTCCCCCTGGGACAGCTGGGGTGTCAGTCCGAACGTACTCGCCCCCACTGACAACGCCCTGCGCTTCATCGAAGGAGTCCTGGAGGAAGTCCTCGAACTGTTCCCCTCCACCTTCATCCACATGGGGGGCGACGAGTGCCCCAAGGACCAGTGGAAGCAGTCACCGGCCGCCCAGGCGCGTATCAAGGAACTCGGCGTCGCCGACGAGGACGGGCTCCAGTCCTGGTTCATGCGCCACTTCGACACCTGGCTCGCCGAGCGCGGCCGGCGGCTCATCGGCTGGGACGAGATCCTGGAAGGCGGGCTCGCACCCGGTGCGGCCGTCTCCTCCTGGCGCGGCTACGCGGGCGGTATCGAAGCCGCCGAATCGGGCCACGACGTCGTCATGTGCCCGGAGCAGCAGGTGTATCTGGACCACCGTCAGCACGGCGGGGCCGACGAGCCGATGCCCATCGGATTCGTCCGCACCCTGGAGGACGTCTACCGGTTCGAGCCGGTGCCGCCCACCCTGTCGCCCGAGGCCGCCGCGCATGTCATCGGCACCCAGGCCAACGTCTGGACCGAGGTCATGCAGGACCGCTCCCGGGTGGACTACCAGGTGTTCCCGAGGCTCGCCGCCTTCGCCGAGGTCGCCTGGTCGGTGCTCCCCGCACCCGACGCCCGCGACTTCGCCGACTTCGAGCGCCGGATGACCGCCCACTACCGCCGCCTTGACGCCCTCGGGGTCGAATACCGGCCACCCGGTGGCCCGCTGCCCTGGCAGAAGCGCCCCGGAGTGCTCGGGCGCCCGATCGAGGGTGCGCCCCCAAACGTGTGAGCCCCGCGCAAGCCCGGTGTCCGCTGCCCCGGACTCTGGGACCGTGGAACGGTCATGAGGAACAAGCCGAACAAGCCGTACGAAGACCGTCGAAGAGCGCCCATCCACCTGCTCATGCGGATGGGTACCCGAAGGCACGCCAAACCCGGGCAACGCCATAGCAAGGGCGCATCCCTCGCGGATGCGCCCTTCGTGGACCCTCTCGCCGGTCCGCCCGGAAGATGTGCCAGAGTTGCCACGTCCGCGCTGTGAGCACGTACGGTACGGCAACACAGGCGGGATCGCCGGACACCGGGAAGGGGCAGCTGGGTGACCACGCAGGCACCGCAGACATCGCGGTCGGTGACGCTGCCGACCTCGCTCGACGAGGCCGTGGCGGCACTCACCGCCATGCCCGCGGCAGTGCCGGTCGCCGGGGGAACCGACCTGATGGCCGCCGTCAACAAGGGCCAGCTGCGCCCCGCGGGACTCGTCGGCCTCGGCCGGATCAGCGAGATCCGCGGCTGGCGCTACCAGGACGGCCACGCCCTCCTCGGCGCCGGACTCACCCACGCGCGGATGGGACGGCCCGACTTCGCGGCCCTCATCCCCGCGCTGGCCGCGTCCGCCCGCGCGGCGGGCCCGCCCCAGATCCGCAACGCGGGCACGCTCGGCGGCAATATCGCCAGCATCGCCCCGACCGGCGACACCCTGCCGGTACTCGCCGCCCTGGAGGCGGAACTGATCATCGCGGGCCCCGGCGGCACCCGCCGGGAGATCCCCGTCTCGCATCTGCTGGCGGGCCGCGAACTGCTCGCACCGGCCGAACTCATCGGCTACGTACGCGTACCGCTGCTGCACGCCCCTCAGGTCTTCGTCAAGGCGACGGGACGGACCGGTCCCGGCCGCGCCACCGCGTCCGTCGCGGTCGTCCTCGACCCCGCCCGGCGCGGAGTGCGCTGCTCGGTCGGCGCCATCGCGCCGATGCCGCTGCGCCCGCTGGAGGCGGAGCGCTGGATCGCCTCACTGATCGACTGGGACGGCGAGCGCGGGCTCGCCGCCGAGGCACTGGCGGCCTTCGGGGAGTACGTCGCGACCTCGTGCATCCCGGACCCGCCGCCCGCTCCGCAGGGCGAGGAGCAGCCCGTGCTGCCGCCCGCCGTACTGCATCTGCGGCGTACCGTCGCCGCGCTGGCCCGACGTGCACTGGGGAGGGCGCTGTCGTGAGCAACGAGGAGAACCCGCGCGGACCGCACGGACTCCCGCCCGAGCGGCAGGGACAGCCGCAGGGGCACCGGGAGGGCCACCCTCAGGGCAGCCCGCCGGAGCACGGCGGCTGGCAGCAGACCCCTCAGGGCGACTACGACCACGAGGCCACCGCCTTCGTACAACTGCCCCCGGAGGACGCGCTGCACGCCGCGCCACTGGAGGCACCGGGCCACGGCTACGTACCGCCCATGATCATGCCGCTGACGCCCGCCGACCCCTCCGCGCAGGGCGGCTGGGCGACCCAGCCGCCGCCCGCAGGCCACGGCTGGCAGGAGCCGGGGGTCCCCGCCGCCGGGGCCCCGGGCCTGCACTCCGCCGACCCGTACGGACAGGGCGCTCCCGGGCCGGACCCGTATGGGCAGGGCCCGCGCGGTGCCGATCTCCGCGCGGGCGATCCGCACGCCACGGGCCAGTGGACCTTCCCGGAGGCGGAACAGCGGCCTCAGGGCGGCGGCCCGCCCGCACCCGCGTCCGATGTGACCGGGCAGTGGACGATCCCGGTGGCGCGGGGCGATCTGCCCGAGGAGTCGGGGGAGTTCAGCGCCTCCGTCCTCCGGTCCCAGTGGAACGGCGCCCCGGCGACCCTGCCGGGAGGCGCGCGGGCCCC
>NZ_JBSGUP010000553.1:0-5584 GCF_053607985.1 Streptomyces sp. NPDC055078 | reverse complement strand
GGGCGGTCAGGATCAGGCCGCCCCAGCCGCCGGGCATCCGCTTCCGGGGCGCCGGAGGCGGCGGCGCGCCCTCGGAACGCCAGGGCTCGTCCGGGGTCCGGCGCGGCGGCGCAGCATTGCTCATATCCGGACGTTAAGTCAGGAAAACGACGTCGGCACCCGCGAACCCGCGAGCGCCCGCACCGGCCCGGAACCCGGTGCGCCCAGGGAATCCCAGGGAATCCCGAGGAATCCCCGAGCCGGAACCCGGTCGGGCCCAGGCGCCGGACCCGGAACCCGATCAGCCCGGAAACCAGCCCGGAACTCCATCGGCCCGCGGGATCCCCCGGGGCCCGGAACCCGATCAGCCCATGAACTTCTTGAACTCGTCCGGCAGCTCGAAGTCCTGCGCCTGCGCACCGGCCGGAAGCCCGAAGGCCCCGCCCTGGCCCGCCTGCTCGCGCCGGGCCGCCGCGGCCTCCTCCTCGGCCTTGCGCTTCATCGGGTTACCGCTCTTGCGCTTGCCCTTGGCCTGCTTCTGCTGCTTCTTCTGCCGCCCGGGGCCGCCCCCCATGCCCGGCATCCCCGGCATACCGGGCATCCCGCCGCCCTGGGCCATCCGCGACATCATCTTCCGCGCCTCGAAGAACCGCTCCACCAGGCTCTTCACCGCGCTGACCTCGACACCGGAGCCCTTGGCGATACGGGCCCGGCGCGAGCCATTGATGAGCGTCGGCTCCTGGCGCTCGGCCGGGGTCATCGACTTGATGATCGCGGCCGTACGGTCCACATCGCGCTCGTCGATGTTGTTGATCTGGTCCTTCATCTGGGCCATGCCCGGCAGCATCCCCAGCAGCTTGGAGATGGAGCCCATCTTGCGGACCTGCTCCATCTGCGCCAGGAAGTCGTCCAGCGTGAAGTCCTTGCCCTTGCTGCTCGCCAGCTTGGAGGCCATTTTGGCGGCCTCTTCCTGGCTGAAGGTCTGCTCGGCCTTCTCGATGAGGGAGAGGACATCGCCCATGCCGAGGATGCGGGACGCCATCCGGTCCGGGTGGAACGCGTCGAAGTCGTCCAGCTTCTCGCCGTTGGAGGCGAACATGATCTGGCGGCCCGTGACATGCGCGATGGAGAGCGCGGCACCGCCCCGGGCGTCACCGTCCAGCTTGGACAGCACCACCCCGTCGAAGCCGACGCCGTCGCGGAACGCCTCGGCGGTGTTGACCGCGTCCTGGCCGATCATCGCGTCCACGACGAAGAGGATCTCGTCGGGGCTCACCGCGTCGCGGATGTCGGCGGCCTGCCGCATCAGCTCCTGGTCGATGCCGAGGCGGCCGGCGGTGTCGACGATGACGACGTCGTACTGCTTGGCGCGGGCGTGCTCGATGGAGTCCTTGGCGACCTGGACGGGGTCGCCGACGCCGTTGCCCGGCTGGGGCGCGTAGACGGCGACACCCGCGCGGTCGGCGACGACGCTGAGCTGGTTGACGGCGTTGGGGCGCTGGAGGTCACAGGCGACGAGCAGCGGCGAGTGCCCCTGGCCCTTGAGCCAGCGGCCGAGCTTTCCGGCGAGGGTGGTCTTACCGGCGCCCTGGAGGCCGGCGAGCATGATGACGGTGGGCGCGGTCTTGGCGAAGCGGAGCCGGCGGGTCTCGCCGCCGAGGATGCCGATCAGCTCGTCGTTGACGATCTTGATGACCTGCTGCGAGGGATTCAGGGCCTTGGAGACCTCGGCACCCCGCGCCCGTTCCTTGACGTTCGCGATGAAGGCCCGCACCACGGGAAGGGCGACGTCCGCTTCAAGGAGCGCGATACGGATTTCCCGGGCCGCGCTGTCGATGTCCGCCTCGCTGAGGCGGCCCTTGCCCCTCAGGGTCTTGAAGGTGTTCGCCAAGCGGTCGGAGAGAGTATCGAACACGGCGCTCGTCGGTCCTCAGGGTCGGGGGCAATGGGAATCGTCCTCCAGGGTATCCGGCCGGGCGAAGTGTGTGTCCTCGCCCGCGGGGACCTCACCCCAGGACCGCACCGGACCTCACCCTGGGACCGCACCGGACCGCACCACGGGACCGCACCGGACCTCACCCCAGCGCGGCTTCCAGGGACCGGGCAAGCTCCGTGGCGATCGCCTCCGCGAGAGGCCGCCCCCCGGCGTCCGTCACATACACCGTGTCCACCGCGTTCGCGCCCAGCGTCGAGACATGCGCGCTCCGCACCCGTACGCCCGCGTCGTCCAGCGCGTGCCCGATCCGGTGGAGGAGTCCGGGGGCGTCCTGGGCGCGGACCTCGATGACGGTGGCGTGCCGGGAGGCGGCGGGGGCGACCGTGACCCGGGGCGGGGGTGCCGGGACGCCCCGCCTGCGCGGGTAGGCGGCCTCGCGTTCGGCGAGTCTGGCCACTATGTCCAGGGACCCGTCCAGGGCGCGTACGAGGTCGGCGCGCAGCCGGGCGGCCGATGGCAGGGAACCGAAGGCGGCGGCGACCCGCCAGTTCAGTACGAGAACCGGCCCGAGCGTCCCGCCCATCTCACCGGGCAGTTCGACCGCGCGCAGATCGGCGGCGCGGACGGTGAGCCGGTGGAGGGCGAGGACTCCGGCGGCGGCGGGCAGGACGCCGGGGCGGTCGGGGAGGGCGATGAGCAGTTCGACGCCGACCGGTTCGGGCTCGCCGTCCTCGCGCGGGGGCTCCGGTTCGGTCCGCAGGGAGAGCACCGGGCCGCCCGTGCGGAGGGCCTCGACCGCCAGCCGCTCCTGTTCGGCGCTGGGGGCGGCGGATTCCGGTTCGGTGCTCCCGCCCGCCAGGACGGCGGCGACGCGGGCGGCCAGGTCGGCGACGAGCGAGCCGCGCCAGGTGGACCAGGCGGCCGGCCCGGTGGCGAGCGCGTCCGCCTCGGTGAGGGCGTGCAGGAGTTCCAGGGTGCCCGTCGAGCCGACGGCGTCGGCGACCGCGCGCACGGTCGCCGGGTCGTCCAGATCGCGCCGGGTCGCGGTCTCCGCGAGCAGCAGATGGTGGCGTACGAGGGTGGCGACGACGGCCACATCGGCGCGGTCGAACCCGATCCGGGTCGCCATGTCCCGGGCGATGGTCTCGCCGGTGACGCTGTGGTCGCCGGGCCAGCCCTTGCCGATGTCGTGGAGGAGGGCGGCGACGAGCAGCAGATCGGGGCGGTGGACCCGGCGGGTCAGCGCGGCGGCCCGTACGGCGGTCTCCACGAGATGGCGGTCGACGGTCCAGGTGTGGACGGCGTTGCGCTGGGGGCGGCAGCGGACGCGCTCCCAGTCGGGGAGCAGCCGGGTGATCAGCCCGTCGGCCTCCAGCGCCTCCCAGACGGCCACCGTGGGCTCTCCCGCGCCCAGCAGGGTGACGAATTCCTCCCGGGCGTCGGCGGGCCAGGGCACGGGCAGGGGCCGGGTGCCTTCGGCGAGTCTGCGCACGGCGTGCGGGGAGAGCGGCAGCCCGGACTGGGCGGCGGCGGCAGCGGCCCGCAGGGGTAGTACGGGGTCGCGCTCGGGCCGGGCGGCACGGGCCAGGACGACCTCGCCGTCCTGTTCCACGACGCCCTCGGCCAGGGGTGTGCGCTCGGGCTCGCGGCGGTGCCAGGCACGGAGCCGGGAGCGTACGGAGCGGGCGGTGAGGACCCGGTTCACCTCGCGCCAGGTGACATCGGTGGCGTACGAGATGGTCCGGGCGGCCTCGTACACCTGGCGCAGCACCGCGTCGGCGTCCAGCAGGCCGAGTCCGGCGGCGACGTCGTCCTGCTCCTGGAGGGCGAGCCGGTCGGTGGCGCGTCCGGTGGTCAGATGCAGCGCGTCGCGGGTGTCGAGGAGGGCGCGGCGGGCGGCGGCGAGCCCTTCGCGCGGGGCGTCGGCGAGCCAGGAAGCGGCGACGGCGCGCAGGGCGGTGGCGTCGCGCAGTCCGCCGCGCGCCTCCTTGAGGTCGGGTTCCAGCAGGAACCGCAGCTCTCCCTGGCGCTCGGCGCGTTCGCGGCACAGTTCGTTCAGCTCGGGCAGCCGTCTGGCGGCCTGGTTGCGCCAGTCGGCGAGGACGGCGGTGCGCAGGGCGGCGACCTGTCCGAGGTCTCCGGCGACGGGCCGGGCGTCCAGGAGTCCGAGGTGCGCCTTAAGGTCGTCGCCCGCGGTTCTGCGGGCCTCGGCGGGGGTGCGTACGGAGTGGTCGAGGGAGAGCCCGAGGTCCCAGACGGGGTACCAGATGCGGTCGGCGAGGGTGGCGAGCGCGCCGGGGTCGGCGCTGCCGTCGTGGAGCAGCAGGAGGTCGAGATCGCTGCGGGGGGAGAGTTCGCCGCGTCCGTAGCCGCCGGTGGCGACGAGGGCGGCGCCGCGGATCCCGGCGTCCCGGCAGGCGGTGGTGAACAGGGCGGACAGCCATTGGTCGGTCAGTCCGGCGAGTGCGGTGCGGCGTGGCGGCCCGGACCGCTCCTTGTCGTTGAGAAGGAGCAGCCGGGCCGCCGCGTAGCCGCTGGGTCCCGAGTCTTCCGCTTCGGTGGTGGTTTCCAGGCTCGACACCCGATCAGCCCTTTCGTTCTCCGGCGCGTCCCGGCGGCCCGCCGGCGCGGCTCTCTACAGTGCGTCCGGGCCGCGTTCGCCCGTGCGCACCCGTACGGCCGTGTCGACGGGGACGCTCCACACCTTGCCGTCGCCGATCTTCCCGGTGCGGGCGGCCTTGACGATCACATCGATGAGCTGCTGGGCGTCGCTGTCCTCGACCAGTACTTCGATACGGACCTTGGGGACGAGGTCGACGGTGTACTCGGCGCCCCGGTAGACCTCGGTGTGGCCGCGCTGGCGGCCGTATCCGCTGGCCTCGGTGACGGTGAGGCCGTGGACGCCGAACGCCTGGAGCGCTTCCTTGATCTCGTCCAGCCGGTGGGGTTTGACGACGGCGGTGATGAGCTTCATGCGTCCACCTTCCTGGTGCGGGCCGGGTCCGCGAGAGCGTCGCCGGGTGCGGGCACGGGCCTGCGGGTGCCGGTGCCGCCGCCCGCGCCGCTGAAGTCGTATGCCGTCTCGGCGTGTTCGTCCTGGTCGATGCCGGCGACCTCGGTGTCCTCGTCCACCCGCATCCCGATCGTCCGGTCGAGGACGAGGGCGAGCAGGGCGGACACCACCAGAGAGTAGGCCAGTACGGAGAAGACGCCGATGGCCTGCTTGCCGAGCTGTTCGAGGCCGCCGCCGTAGAACAGGCCCTTGGCATCGGACTGGACGCCTCCGGTGGCGAAGAGGCCGACCAGCAGGGAACCTGCGACGCCGCCGACGAGGTGGACGCCGACGACGTCGAGGGAGTCGTCGTAGCCGAACCGGAATTTCAGGCCGACGGCCATGGCGCACAGGACTCCCGCGATGCCACCGATGGCGATCGCGCCGAGCGGGGAGCAGGAGCCGCCGGCCGGGGTGATGGCGACGAGTCCGGCGACCGCGCCGGAGGCGGCGCCGAGGGTGGTGCAGGCGCCGTGGCGGATCTTCTCGTACGCGAGCCAGGCGAGCATGGCGGCGGCGGTGGCGACCTGGGTGTTGACGAACATGACCGCGCCGACGCCGTCGTCGTTGCCGAGCCACGACCCGGCGTTGAAACCGAACCAGCCGAACCACAGGAG
>NZ_JBSGUP010000552.1:0-5589 GCF_053607985.1 Streptomyces sp. NPDC055078 | reverse complement strand
ACCGGGGAGCGCGCGCCGAGCGCGAGGCCCGCGCCCGCGCGGAGCAGCGGCGTGCCCGGATGCGCCATGAGGCCGCCGTCGCCTCCGCCGTCGCGGCCGGAGCCCGTCAACTGCTGGCCCATGCCGAGGTCTCGCTCGTACGCGCTGAGGCCGAGCGGGTGGCGGCCGAGGCGGCGAAGGCCGAACGGGAGCGGGATCTCGCCGCGGCCCGCACCCGGGGCCGCGACCTCACGGCCGAACTGGACAAGCTCACCGACTCCGTCCACCGGGGCGAGGTCCTCGGCGCCGAGAAGCGGCTGCGCATCGAGCAGCTGGAGTCCAAGGCGCTGGAGGAGCTGGGCGTGGAGCCCGCCGCGCTGATCTCCGAGTACGGCCCGGATCAGCTCGTACCGCCCTCCCCGCCCGCCGAGGGCGAGGAACTGCCCGATGACCCGGAGCACCCGCGTAACCGGCCCAGACAGTTTCACCGCGCCGAACAGGAGAAGCGCCTCAAGGCGGCCGAACGGGCGTACCAGCAGCTCGGAAAGGTGAATCCGCTCGCCCTGGAGGAGTTCTCGGCGCTGGAGGAGCGCCATCAGTTCCTCTCGGAGCAGCTCGAAGACCTGAAGAAGACCCGGGCAGACCTTCTCCAGGTGGTGAAGGAGGTGGACGAACGCGTCGAACAGGTCTTCACGGAGGCGTACCGCGACACCGCCCGTGAGTTCGAGGGAGTCTTCTCACGGCTGTTCCCGGGCGGCGACGGCCGGCTGATCCTGACCGACCCCGACAATATGCTCACCACGGGCGTGGACGTCGAGGCCAGGCCGCCCGGCAAGAAGGTCAAGCGGCTCTCCCTGCTCTCCGGGGGCGAGCGGTCCCTGACGGCCGTCGCCATGCTGGTGTCGATCTTCAAGGCGCGGCCGAGTCCGTTCTATGTGATGGACGAGGTCGAGGCCGCCCTCGACGACACCAACCTCCAGCGGCTCATCCGGATCATGCAGGAGCTGCAGGAGTCCTCCCAGCTCATCGTGATCACCCATCAGAAGCGGACGATGGAGGTCGCGGACGCGCTGTACGGAGTCTCCATGCAGGGCGACGGCGTCTCGAAGGTCATCAGCCAGCGCCTGCGCTGACCCCGGGCCACGCCACTGCACCCCCGGGCCGGACCGCGCCACCGCGCCCCGTACCCCTGCGTGCGTCAACCCGACAGCCCAAGCCGAGTGGTGGGCGCCGGGAAGCTGTGACCCACTGGAAGGGCCCGCCCCTGCCCCGGCAGGCGCTGTCGGACGGCCGCGGGAGTACCGGAGCAAGTACCCGGGAGTACCGGAGCAAGTACCGGAGTAACGGCCTCAGGAGTACATGTGACCAGCACGTCGCAGCCGCCACCGGTACCGGGGGCCCGCGAGGCTCACCCCGAGCATCTCGGGCATGTCATCTTCATCACGGCGTCCGCCGCCATGGGCGGCTTTCTCTTCGGCTACGACAGCTCGGTCATCAACGGCGCCGTCGAGGCCATCCGCGACCGCTACGGCATCGGCTCGGGGCAGCTGGCACAGGTCATCGCCATCGCCCTGATCGGCTGTGCGGTCGGCGCCGCCACCGCGGGCCGGATCGCCGACCGTATCGGCCGTATCGCCTGTATGCGGATCGCTGCCGTCCTCTTCACCGCCAGCGCGGTCGGCTCGGCCCTGCCGTTCGCGCTCTGGGACCTCGCCATGTGGCGCATCATCGGCGGCTTCGCGATCGGGATGGCGTCCGTCATCGGCCCGGCGTATATCGCCGAGGTCTCCCCGCCCGCCTACCGGGGGCGGCTCGCCTCCTTCCAGCAGGCGGCGATCGTGATCGGCATCGCCGTCTCCCAGCTGGTGAACTTCGGCATCCTCCAGGTCGCCGACGGCGAGCAGCGCGGCGAGATCGGCGGCCTGGAGGCATGGCAGTGGATGCTCGGTGTGATGGTCCTGCCGGCGATGCTGTACGGGCTGCTCTCGTTCGCGATCCCCGAGTCGCCCCGGTATCTGATCTCCGTGGGAAAGACCGAGCGGGCGCGCAGGGTCCTCGCCGAGGTCGAGGGCACCCACGTCGACCTCGACGCCCGCGTCGCCGAGATCGACCACGCGATGCGCCGCGAGCACAAGTCGACGTTCAGGGATCTGCTCGGCCCCGGCTTCGGCTTTCTGCCCATCGTCTGGATCGGCATCGGGCTCTCGCTCTTCCAGCAACTCGTCGGCATCAATGTGGTGTTCTACTACTCATCGACGCTCTGGCAGTCCGTCGGCATCGACCCGACCAGCTCGTTCTTCTACTCGTTCACCTCGTCCATCGTGAACATCATCGGCACCGCGATCGCGATCGTCCTGGTCGACCGGATCGGCCGCAGACCGCTGGCCCTCATCGGGTCGACCGGGATGGCGATCGCCCTGGGGTTCGAGGCATGGGCCTTCTCCGCCGGTCTGGTCGACGGCAAACTGCCCAGCACCCAGGGCACGGTGGCGCTGGTCGCCGCCCATGTGTTCGTCCTCTTCTTCGCCCTCTCCTGGGGTGTGGTGGTCTGGGTCCTCCTCGGCGAGATGTTCCCGAACCGGATCAGGGCGGCGGCACTCGGCGTCGCCGCGTCCGCGCAGTGGATCGCCAACTGGGCCATCACCGCGAGCTTCCCGAGCCTCGCGGACTGGAATCTCTCGGCCACGTACATCATCTACACGGCCTTCGCCGTGCTCTCGATCCCGTTCGTGCTCCTCTTCGTCAAGGAGACCAAGGGCAAGGCGCTGGAGGAGATGGGCTGAGGGGGGGCGCCCAGCCCGCGAGCCGGGGCAGCACGTCCTCACGTCCCCCTTCGCGGGCCGGGAGCCCGGCGAAGGGGGACGGTAGCTGACGTATCGTCAAACGGGAAGGGCCTGCCGGACGACGTCGCGGGCCGGGCGGGCCTTTCGCGGCACGCCCTAGAACTCGTCCGCCGTGTGCGGCAGCAGCTCCGTGCGGGCCGCCGCGTCGAGCAGTGCGGCCGCGCCCGGCGTGTGCTCGGTGACCAGTCCCGCCCGTACCAGCTCGGCCATGCCGATGTCCCCGAGATACCCGGCGGCCAGCTCCCGTACGTCCAGGGTCAGATCGGCCGTCCGCCCGGACTCCTCGGCGCCCTCGATACGGGTCACCCGGGCCCGGTGGCCGCCGTCGGCCGGCTCCGTGACGAGCCGGTACCGCCCCGCGTTGGCGGGCACCCCCGGGTCGGTCACCTCCAGTACCAGATCCAGCGGCGCGGACCAGGTCCGGCCCGTCAGCGCGGCGGCCACGTCGACCACCCGCAGCCAGAGCGCCGGGAACTCCTGGGTGACCCGCACCTGGTCCCGGTCGCCCGCCAGCCGCAGCAGCGGATCGTCCAGTGGACGGCCCCAGGCCCGCACCTTGTCGACCAGGTCGACCGAGGCCGCGTAGCGCCACAGCGCGGCGGCGACGGCCGGAGTGTCGGCCTCCAGCTCACCGATGTGCAGTACGCCCCGGCCCTCGTCGTCCGACAGTGTCCGGTACACGACATACCCGGCGGGCGGTTCGCCCGGATCGCCGATGGTCACGATCCGGGGCGCGCTCAGCTCGTCGTTCTCCTCGTCGGCCGTCGGCAGGACGACCGTCCGCCACCAGTAGTCGTCCCTGGCCACCCGGCCCGCGCGCGCCGCCCGCGCCGCCGAGTGCCGGTCGCCGATCAGCGCCGGGGCGTCGGCGGGCGGGACCAGCCGCAGGGGCCGCTCGTCGGGAGCGATCCGCAGATTCAGCGGGAGATCCGTAGTGATCTCCACCGTGTACGAACGGGTCGCCGGTTCGAAGCCGAACCGGCCGTAGATGGCCGCCTCCGACACCCAGAGCGCGGCGAGCGGCTGCCCCGCCGCCGCACACCGGCGCCACAGTTCGGCGATCATTCCGCTGAGCACTCCTCGGCGGCGGTGGGTCGGCGCCACCGAAACGAAGGTCACACCCGCGCAGGGCAGCTCCCCGCCGGGCACCGACAGCTTCAGGGCGTGGGCGGCGAGCAGCCCGACGAGCTGATCCCCCTCGTACGCCCCGACGAGTTCGCACCGCGCCAGCCGGTCACGATGCAGCTTGCGGGTCTCGTCCTCGCCGTCCTTGTCCAGGAAGACGAGATAGTGCAGGTCCAGGGCGCGGTCCAGATGCGCCTCCGGGATGGTTCGGTATTCAAGGGCGGTCATATACGGGACGGTAGCCCGGGGCGCGGAGGGCGTCATCCGGGTTTGCCCGGGGCCGCCGCGGCAGGGGCGGGGGCGTGCCCCGTGGCCGTGGCGGAGGTGTGACCGATACTGGGGGCGTTATGGAAATCGTCATCCTTGCCGTAGTCATCGCCCTGGTCGCCGTCGGCGCGATCAGCGGGCTCGTGATCGGCAGCCGCAAGAAGAAGCGGCTGCCGCCATCGGCCCCGTCGTCCGCGCCGACCATCACCGCTCCGCCCGCAGAGCCGCATGTCGGCGACGAGGCGGAGACACCGCGGGACGAACCCCGCCGCACCATCGAGGAGGTCGACCTCCCGTCCGCCGAGGACGCCACCGGCGCCCCGGTCGCCGTCGAGGACCCGGTCGTCGCGCCCCCGGCGGCCCCCGAGATCGAGATCCCGGAGCCGACCGAGGGCCGGCTCGTCCGGCTGCGCGCCCGTCTGGCCCGCTCACAGAACACGCTCGGCAAGGGGCTCCTCACCCTGCTGTCGCGCGAGCACCTCGACGACGACACCTGGGACGAGATCGAGGAGACCCTGCTCACCGCGGACGTCGGCGTCACACCGACCCAGGAGCTGGTGGAGCGGCTGCGCGAGCGGGTGCGGGTGCTCGGCACCCGTACGCCGGAGCAGCTCAGGTCCCTGCTCCGCGAAGAGCTGCTGACGCTCGTCGGGACCGACTTCGACCGCGCGGTGAAGACCGAGAGCGGTCTGGACACCCCGGGCGTCGTGATGGTCGTCGGGGTCAACGGCACCGGGAAGACCACCACCACCGGCAAGCTCGCCCGGGTCCTCGTCGCGGACGGCCGCTCGGTCGTCCTGGGCGCGGCGGACACCTTCCGCGCCGCCGCCGCCGACCAGCTCCAGACCTGGGGCGAGCGCGTCGGCGCGCGTACGGTGCGCGGGCCGGAGGGCGGCGACCCGGCGTCGATCGCCTTCGACGCGGTGAAGGAGGGCATCGCCGAGGGCGCGGATGTCGTCCTGATCGACACGGCGGGCCGGCTGCACACCAAGACCGGGCTGATGGACGAGCTGGGGAAGGTCAAGCGGGTCGTCGAGAAGCACGGTCCGCTGGACGAGATCCTGCTCGTCCTGGACGCCACCACCGGTCAGAACGGTCTGGTGCAGGCCCGGGTCTTCGCGGAGGTCGTGGACATCACCGGCATCGTCCTCACCAAGCTGGACGGCACCGCCAAGGGCGGCATCGTCGTCGCGGTCCAGCGGGAGCTGGGCGTACCGGTCAAGCTGGTCGGCCTCGGCGAGGGCGCGGACGATCTCGCGCCGTTCGAGCCGGAGGCGTTCGTCGACGCCCTGATCGGCGACTGAACTCCTCTTCCGGCTTTCCGGCGGCTTTCCGGCTTTCCGTCTTCCGGCTTGTCCGGCGGACCCACCCGAGG
>NZ_JBSGUP010000551.1:0-5592 GCF_053607985.1 Streptomyces sp. NPDC055078 | reverse complement strand
ATGGCGGCTATACGCCGAACTCGCTGTCGTGGATCTCGCTGTCGTCGATCCAGTTGCCGTGGAACCCGAACGGGACGCGTCGCGGCAGATGTACGCGTGCGACAGGAGGGGCCTTGATGTCGGCGGCGTCGAGGACGACGAGTTCGCTGCGATCGATGGTGCCGTCGTGGACGACCGAGAGAATCCAGCCGTCGTCCTCGGCCCCGGCGCCGGGTCGTGCGACGAACGTCGGCTCCTGTGTCACCCGCCCGGTTCCGAAGTGGTGTGCCGAGGCTTCGCCGGTCGTGGTGTCGAACTTGACCAGCGGTCCGGGTTCGAAGCTGCCGCCACGGTCACGGTTGACGTCGTCGGACAGGCGCAGGCTGCTGGGACCGGTGCCGCCGAACCAGCCGTAGCGGTGTGAGCGCCCCGCCCGTCCCTGGTTGATCCGGGGCCATTCGACGCTGTGGTCGGACATGATCTGCTCGGAGACGGTGCCCCGGTGCGGGGCGATGGTCCACCTGGCCAGGGCGGGCGGCCCGTCGGCGGGGCCGCGGAGCACATCGCGGAAGACCGTGTCGTAGCGGACGACGTCCATGACGATCGAGCCGTCCGGGGTGTCGTACGCGTTGAGAACATGGAACACATAGCAGCGCGGCGCGTCGATCCAGGTGAGCTGATCCGCCGTGCCACCGCGGGGCAGCACTCCCACGCGCGACGGGTGCTCCTCGTTCCAGCGCATCGGGAGCGCGTCGCCGCTTCGCGGTGTTCCCGCCGCCAAGCGGCCCACGGCGTCCATCGACAGGGTCACCGGCAGATCGAGGACCACGACCCGGGTGGCGGTCATCGCCATGTCGTGGACCATGGGCACCCCGGAGACAGGCAGTTCGGCGGTGTGCGTCGCCTTCCCGGTGGCGTCCATGACGTCGTAGCGCAGGTATTCCGCTCCGGGCCGGATCAGATAGCTGATGGAGTGCATCTCCCCGTTGACCGGGTCGATCTTCGGGTGGGCGGTGTACCCGGCGCGCAACGCTCCGCCGGAGTTCCAGGTCGACATCCGGTCGAGGTCGGGGGCGATCGTCACCGGCGCCCCGCCTCCCTCCTCCAGTGAGAGGAGCCGGCCGCCGTGGGCGAGGATGTTGGTGTTGGGCGAGTCCTCGGGAGCGTCGCCCCGGACGAACCGGTTGCGGTACCACTCGGCACGCCCGTCGCGCAGCCGGACACCGTGCACCATGCCCTGGCCGACGAACCAGTGATGGCCTGTCCCCGTCTCCACGGGCCCCACGGGGTTGGGACCGGTCCGCAGATAGCGGCCGTTCAGCTCGGCGGGCAGAGTCCCGGTCACCGGCAGGTCGTTGACGCTCACCTCGTCGGAGACAGGGGCGAAGTTGCCCTCCAGATAGGGATTGCGGATCGCCGTGGTCATCGATGACTCCGATCGTCAGATTCGAACGTGCAGCCTGTACTGTTCAGATGTTCCAACTTCAGAGCCGGGCGTGCAACGCCGAGGTTCAGACCGTCCAGACCGGGAGATGTCATGCCAGTTCTCTCCGCCAGTGCCTACGTCGTACTCGGCCTCCTGGAGCACTCGGGCTCCGCCACTCCGTATGCGCTCGATCGCGAGATCCAGGAGAGCATCGGACATTTCTGGGCCTTTCCCCGGTCCCAGATCTACGCGGAGGCCGCCCGGCTGGTGCGCCACGGACTCGTCACCGAGGACCGGGAGGGCGCCGGACGCCGCCGGCGGACGCTGTCGCTCACCCCCGCCGGGCGGGACGTTCTCGCCAGATGGCTCACCGGGCCGACCGAACACATCACCGAGATCCGCGACGAGGGCCTGCTGCGGATCTTCTTCCAGCAGGACGGCGCGTCCGCCGCGGCACAGGTGCGTCGACTCGCCGTACAGCAGACGGAGGCACACCGCCGCAAGCTCGCCGAGTACGAGATGATCCTCGCATCGGCCCCCACCCCGGAGACGTCCGCACCCGACGCCGCCGGGCCCGGTTCGGTGTTCGGACCCCCACAGGCCGCCGCCCTCGCCTTCGGCCTCCGGTTCGAGCAGCTTGCCATCGAATTCTGGACGGAGATCGCCGAGCGCGGCGCGAGCGCGGTGGATCCACGCCCGCGGGAGTAGCGGCTCCACCTCGTCCCTCCGTCGCCCGACAGACGTCTCAGGGCAGTACACGCCCGGCCCCCGACAGCGGTGGGACGGTGCGTGTGCTGTCGCCGGGTGCGGTCCCGTGCGCCGCGGGGAGCGGCGGCGCACCCGGTGCGGGACGCCCCGCGGGGAGCCCCGGTGCGGGATTCCCCGACGACACGCCGACTACGGAAACCTCCCTGGCCGGAATACCCCCTAGGGGTATAGTGTTGGCACGGATGTCCCGAAGACGGGCAACGCCAGAAGACATATCACACAGCACGCATCACACAGGTGGAGCCACGATGATGAGCAGTTCCGGCCACGACATGACCAGCCACAGCGGCCACGGCGGAGCCCGTCCCGGCGGGCTGTCGGTCTCCGAGAGCGGGTACACCCTCGACTTCGACGCGACGATCCTTCCCACCGGGGTGCGGACGGTCACCTTCCGGGTGACCGGTCCCGACGGGAAGCCGGTGACCGAGTTCACCCCCGAACACGGGAAGAAACTGCACCTCATCGCCGTCCGGCGCGATACGACCGGGTTCCAGCATGTGCACCCGGTGATGGACGAGGGGGGCACCTGGAGCGTCGAGGTGACCCTGGTACCGGGAGACTGGAGGTTCTTCGCCGACATCCATCCGGCCGGTCACGACGGGACCATGACCCTGGGGATCGACGCCTCGGTCGCCGGGCAGTACGACCCGCAGCCCGTTTCCCAGGACAGCCGCATCGCTCACATCGGCGAGTACACCGTCACCCTCGACGGCGAACTCGTGCCCGGCGAGACGAGCGACCTGACGCTCACCGTCAGCCGGAACGGGCGGGATGTCACCGATCTCCAGCCCTACCTGAGCGCGTACGGGCACCTGGTGGCGCTGCGAGTCGGCGACCTGGGCTACCTCCATGTCCATCCGGAGGGCGAGCCCGGTGACGGCATCACCGAGCCGGGGCCCGAGATCACCTTCATGGCCGCCGCGCCGTCGGGCGGCACCTACCGCCTCTATCTGGACTTCCAGCACAACGACGTCGTCCGGACGGCCGAGTTCACGGTGCGGACCACCGCGACCGCCCCCCGCTCGGACGCGGCATCCCAGGCCGCACCCGAGCACCCGGGCCACCACGCACACCACTGAGCGCACGAACGTCACCGACCGACTGCCTCGGCATACGGCGCGGCCAGGGGGCGCTCGACCCGCCGGGCGCCCCGCCCGCCCCCGTACCCCCCGTACGTACATCCTCCACGCCGGAAGGACCGTCATGCCCCGCCTGACCCGACTCACGCCCGATACCGCGGTCGGCGCCTCGCGCGACCTGCTCACCGAGCTTGTCTCCCGCCACGGCCAGATCGGTGACATGGTCTCCACGATGGCGCACTCGCCCGCTGTTCTGGGCGGCTATCTGCAGCTCAGCCGGGCCATGGGACGAGCCAAGCTCAACCGTAAGATCAGCGAACGGATCTCGATCGCCGTCCAGGTCCAGCAGGGCTGCGGGCTGTGTCTCGACGCGCATGTCAGTGCTGCGCGCGCGATGGGAGTGGACGAGGAAGAGATCGAGCGAGCCCGCGCCGGCACCTCGGCCGATCCCGCGATCGCGGCGATCATCGCCCTCGCCCTCCAGATCTACCGCGAGCCGACGTCGATCACCGACGAACAGGTCATCGCGTTGCGCGAGCACGGCTACAGCGACCGCGCGATAGCCGATGTCGTCGGCGTCGTCGCACTCAACATCCTCACCGGTGCCTTCAATCTGCTCGCCGGCCTCACATCGGGGAGCGACACCGATGCGTAGACACATCCCAGCCTCCCGCTGTGGGGCACGGCCCCCCACCCGGGGCCGTGCCCCGCCACCCGGACATTGGAAGGAACACGCCATGGGCCTGTTCGCCATCCGCGACTACCGCCGACTGTTCAGCGCCCAGATCATCGCCCTGTTCGGTACCGGCCTGACAACAGTGGCCCTCGGACTGCTCGCGTACGACCTCGCGGGCCCGCGCGCCGGCACGGTCCTCGGCACCGCCCTGACCGTCAAGATGGTCATGTACGTCGTGATAGCCCCCCTCGCCGCCGCGTACGCCGACCGCTTCCCCAGAAGAACTCTCCTGATCCTCCTCGACGTGGTGCGCGCCGCCGTGGTCCTGGCGCTGCCGCTCGTCACCGAGGTCTGGCACATCTACATCCTGATCGGCCTGCTCCAGGCCGCGTCCGCGGCGTTCACCCCGACGTTCCAGGCCGTCATCCCCGACCTCGTCACCAATGAGTCCGACTACACGCGCGCCCTGTCCGCCTCACAGGTCGCCTACACCATGGAGAGCCTGCTCAGCCCCGTACTGGCAGCGGTCGCCCTGGCGTTCATCAGCTTCAACTGGCTGTTCCTCGGCACCTCCGCCGGATTCCTCCTCTCCGGTCTGCTCGTCCTGTCGACGCGTATCCCCGACGCCCGTCCCAGTGCCCACACCCGGGTATGGGACAAGGCCGCGGCAGGGATCAGGACATTCCTCCGGACACCGCGGCTGCGGGGCATCATGGCGCTCAACCTGGTGGTCGCGGCGGCGGGATCGATCGTCGTCGTCAACACCGTCAACTACGTCCGCGACGAACTCGGCGGCTCGCAGTCGGACGTCGCGTGGATGCTGGCCGCCTCCGGCATCGGAACCCTTCTGGCCGCCCTCGTACTGCCCCGGGTTCTCGACCGGATCGCCGCCCGCACCGTGATGGTGACCGGCGCCGGAGTCCTCGTCGGCGGCACGGCGGCCGCGGTGGCTCTCCTCGCGACCGGCCTGGCCACCTGGACCGGTACGGCGGTCGTCTGGACCGTGATCGGCATCGGCATGGCGCTGGTCATCACACCGACCGGCAACGTCCTGCGCTCGACCGTCGCGCCGAACGCGATCCCCGAGGTCTTCGCAGCCCAGTTCTCCCTGTCGCACCTGGCCTGGCTGATCACCTACCCCATCGCGGGCTGGCTCGGTACGAACTCCGGGTTCACCCTCACCTGGTCCATCCTCGCGGCCCTCGCCGGGACCGGCGCCATCGGTGCCCTCCTGCTGTGGCCACGCCACGACGGACGCCGGGCCGTGCCCGGAACCGAGGCACCCGACCGGACCGCGCCCCTGCCGGACAGGCCCACCCTGGCCAAGGCCGCGTAGAACGGGAGGAAATCACAGCCCCGGGAATCCGTACCGGGCTCCGTACTTGGCTCCGTACCGGGCGGGGTGTCAACAGCGGAAACGGATTCCCGCGGGGCTCCACGGAGACCGTACTGTTCAGGTGTTGCAGACCATCAACTATTCGTTCGCAGCACGGATTGACCACCTCGGCCGATCCCTGAAAGGCTCGGCTCAACAGGTCAGGAAAAAGCCCGGGCAGCTGGCAGAGGCTCGCCGGCCGTCATCATTTCCGGATTTCCGGCCTCTTTCATCGGTGTGGGCCCCGGGTCAAGTGAATGGTGACTTCTGTATGAGTGCGCTGATTCTG
>NZ_JBSGUP010000550.1:0-5592 GCF_053607985.1 Streptomyces sp. NPDC055078 | reverse complement strand
GCCCACAGGGGGGACCTGGGGGCGGTGCCGCCCACAGAGGGAGGGGCGGGGGCGGCCGACGCCCGTTTCGCGGCTTGCGCCCGTTCACGGCTTGGGGGTGCGTTCGCGCCACGGCACCTCGACCGTGATCCGCGTCCCCTCGCCCGCCGGTGAGTCCAGGACGAACAGTCCGTCCACCGCCCCCAGCCGCTCCGCGAGCCCCGCCATCCCCGTACCGGCGTCCAGCCGGGCACCGCCCCTGCCGTCGTCGGAGACCTGGATCAGCAGCCGGTCGTCGCTCCGCCACACCTCCACCTCGGCGTTCCTCGCCCGCGCGTGCTTGCTGATGTTCTGGAGCAGCTCGGAGACGGTGAAGTACGCGATGCCCTCGATCGCCTCGGCGGGCCGCTCCGCCAGATCCACGGAAACCCGCACCGGAGCCGTACAGCGGGAGGCGATGGAGGACAGAGCGGCGTCGAGGCCGCGGTCGGTGAGGACGGCGGGGTGGATGCCGCGGGCGAGATCCCGCAGCTCCTGGAGCGCGAGCTTGACCTCGCCGTGTGCCTCCCCGACCATTTCGGCCGCCGCCTCCGGGTCCTCCAGCAGCTTTTCCTTGGCGAGGCCGAGTCCCATGGCGAGGGCGACGAGCCGGGCCTGTGCGCCGTCGTGCAGATCGCGTTCGATACGGCGCAGATCGGCGGCGGCCGTGTCCACGACGACCCCCCGGTCCGACTCCAGTTCCGCGATGCGCCGTTCCAGTTCGTCCGAGGGCGAGAGCAGCCCGCGCACCATGGCGCGGTCGGCGTTCGCCAGCCCGCGCGTGATGAAGGGGAGCACCGGCCAGAGCACGACCAGACCGATCATCACGGTGGCGAAGGTCAGTACCCCCCAGGGCAGCCGGATGAAGCAGTACAGCACCGTCCGCCAGGCGACCGGGTCCTTAAGGCTCGCCCACAGCCAGGGGAGGAACCCCTCGCGCCGGATCGCTCCGCGCAGCGGGCTCGGCTCGGGGACCCGTATCCCCAGCAGCCCGCGGGCGCGGCCCCGCTCCGCCTTGCCGATCAGCCGGGCCCCGGCCAGGGCGAGCGCGAGGAACGGCAGGCCGACCACCGTGACAGTCAGCGCCGCACCGGTGAGAATTGTGAATGTCACGTAAACAAAACCGATGATCGCCACCGGCAGATTGCCGAGGAGAAACGAGATCTCCTTCCAGGTGTGGCGGTCGAAGGCGAACCTCACCGGCGGCGGCCGGTCGTCGCCGGGCGTTCCGGGGGTGGTGTGGATGGCGGTGTCGCTCGCGGTCATACAGGTCAGCCTGCCCCTCCGTGGCGCTGTACGCCATGGGGTACCTGGGTGGGATGAAGTAGGGATAACCCCACCTGAAGGGCGACGGGACTGCTTACGGTCCCTTTAGCAGGGCCTAGACTCCCGTGGGTACAGAACACAACTCATCGCACAGATCGCACTGGTCGCGCGCGTCGCACGTATCGCACATGTCGCGCGGCCCGTCGGCGGGACTGTGCGGATCGACGACGTCAGGGAGCGAGGGGCGGACGTGCCGGAACCGACCGTGGCCGTACTCGCGGCCAGCTACTACGCAAGCTACTCGGTCGTCGGACTGCTCGCGCTGATCGGAGTGCTGTTCGTCGCGGTGGCCTTCGGGGCGGGACGGCTGCTGCGGCCCGTCGTGCCCACACCGGAGAAGCTGCTGACGTACGAGTGCGGAGTCGACCCGGTCGGCGAGGGCTGGGCGCACACCCAGGTCCGCTACTACGTCTATGCGTTCCTGTATGTGATCTTCGCCGTCGACTCGATCTTCCTCTTCCCGTGGGCGACGGTCTTCGCCGCACCGGGATACGGCGCGACGACACTTGTGGAGATGTTCATCTTCCTCGGCTTCCTGGCCGTGGGACTGCTCTACGCATGGAAGAAGGGCGTCCTGACATGGACGTGACCCCGGAGCCGCTGCCCGAGCCCCGACGGCTGGGCGTGCTGTCGCGCCTCGCCCCCGAGCCGATGAAAGTGGTCCTCAACTGGGGCCGCCGCTACAGCCTCTGGGTCTTCAACTTCGGGCTCGCCTGCTGCGCCATCGAGTTCATCGCCGCGTCGATGGCCCGGCACGACTTCATCCGGCTCGGCGTCATTCCCTTCGCCCCCGGCCCGCGCCAGGCGGACCTGATGATCGTCTCCGGCACGGTGACGGACAAGATGGCCCCCGCGGTCAAGCGGCTGTACGAGCAGATGCCCGAGCCCAAGTACGTCATCTCCTTCGGCGCCTGCTCCAACTGCGGCGGCCCGTACTGGGACTCCTACTCCGTGACCAAGGGCGTCGACCAGATCATCCCCGTCGATGTCTACGTCCCCGGCTGCCCGCCGCGGCCCGAGGCGCTGCTCCAGGGAATCCTCAAACTCCAGGAGAAGATCGCCCGCGAATCGCTCGCCGAGCGCTACGGTCCGTCCGGCGGAGCCGGGGGCGGACACCCCTCCGTGAACGAACTGCGCAGCGGCCTGGTGCTGCCACCGGCGGGCGGGGTTTCGGGGGCGGGTGGTGCTGCCGCGCCAGGTGGCTCCGGCGAGGCTTCCGGGCCGGGGGGCGGTTCGGGGACGGGCTCCGACGCAGGCACGGGCTCCGGCGCAGGCACGGGCTCCGGGGCGGGGTCGGGCGCGGGCGCAGGCACGGGCTCCGGGGCGGGGTCGGGCGCAGGCACAGGCACAGGCTCCGGGGCGGGGTCCGGCGAGGCTCCCGGGGGTGAGAAGTGACCGCGTACGACCGTCTCCCGGACGCCGTCACCGAGATCTTCGGTGCCGATGCCACCGCCGAACGGGCTTACGGCCTGCTGACCGTCGATGTCCCGGCCACCTCCTGGATCGAGGCCCTGGAGACCGCGCGCACCGAGCTGACCTGCACCTACTTCGACTGGCTGAGCGCGGTGGACGAGCCGGGCACGGGCTTCAGGGTCTGTGCCCATGTCGTCTCGCTGGAGGGCGGCACGGTCCGCCGCCTCCTGTTGCGTACGACGGTTCCGCACGAGGCTCCCGTACTCCCCTCCGCGATCACGGTGTACGCGGGCGCGGGCTGGCACGAGCGCGAGACCCACGAGATGTTCGGCGTCACCTTCACCGGCCATCCCCACCTGGTGCCGCTGCTCCTCCCGGAGGGCTTCGAGGGTCATCCGCTGCGCAAGGACTTCGTGCTTGCGGCGCGGGTCGTGAAGGCGTGGCCCGGTGCGAAGGAACCGGGGGAGTCCGAGCACGGTGGCCCCAAGCGCCGCCAGATGCTCCCGCCCGGCGTCCCGGACCCGAACGAATGGGGCCCCCTCAAGGGCCAGCTCCCTCCTGCCCCGGCCCGCCCCGCCCGTACTCCCCGAACCCCCGGCGCGGCGGACCGCCCGGCCCGCCGAACCCGTACGGCCGGCGAGGGCTCGGCGAGCCAGGCCACCCCGGGCGCGGCGGCGGACCGCCCCGCCCGCCGTACCCGTACCGCTGCGGAGGGATCGGCGAGCCAGGCCACCCCGGGCGCGGCAGCCGCCCCGGCCCGGTCTCCGGAATCCCCGCAGGGGCCGGATGCCCCGCCGACGCCGCCGCCCCCGCCGCCCCCGGCGAAGCAGGAAGCCCAGGCCGTCCCAGCCGACCCGGAGGCAACTCCACCTTCTCCGGCACCCCGTAGCCCGGACGCCCCCTGGCATCACGCCCGCCCGGCGTTCGAGGAGTCCGGCGAGACCACCGACCGGAGCGGCACCCCACCACCCGGGCCGCACCCGGACCCGGACCCGGCCCCACCCCGAACGGCACCGGACACGGCTCCCGCACCGGACACGAGCGCACCGACCACCTCCACCGCACCGGACACGACCACCGCTCCCGACGCGCCCGCACCGGCCGACGTGTCAGATGCGTCGGACGTGTCGGACGTGTCAGACACCCAAGCGACCCCCCGGCCCTCGCCCGGGTCCGCCGACGGACCCGAAGCCGATGAGCCGACCGACAACGCCGGAGGCGACCCCGCGTGAACGACGCTCTCGACGTCGCCCTCCGGCTGCTCGCCGTCTTGGCCGTCTTTCTCGTCCTCCCGCTGGTCATCGGCCAGACCGAGCACAAGGTCATGGCCCATATGCAGGGCCGGCTGGGCCCCATGTACGCGGGCGGCTTCCACGGCTGGGCGCAGCTCGTCGCGGACGGGGTGAAGTTCGCGCAGAAGGAGGACATCGTCCCGGCGGGCGCGGACCGCCGTGTCTTCCAGCTCGCCCCCGCCGTGGCGCTCCTCCCGTACCTCCTCGTACTGGTCGCGATCCCGATCGGCCCCAGCGAGGGCGCGGTCGGCCAGGTCGTCGACGCGGGCATCTTCTTCGTGCTCGCCGTGATGGGCGTCGGTGTGCTCGGCTCGCTGATGGCCGGCTGGGCGTCGGCCAACAAGTTCTCCCTTCTCGGCGGCCTGCGCACGGCCGCGCAACTGCTGGCGTACGAGCTGCCGATGCTGCTGGCCGCCGCCTCCGTCGCCATGGCGGCGGGTACGGTCTCCCTGCCCGGCATCCTGAACGCCTTCGAGTGGTGGTGGCTGCCCTGGCAGATCGTGGGCGCCCTGGTCTTCTTCGTCGCGGGCCTCGCCGAACTCCAGCGCCCTCCCTTCGATATGCCGGTCGCGGACTCCGAGATCATCTTCGGCGCCTACACCGAGTACACCGGGCTGCGTTTCGCGCTCTTCCTGCTCGCCGAGTACGCGGGCATCGTCGTCCTGTGCGGTCTGACCACCGTCCTCTTCCTCGGGGGCTGGCACGGCCCGATGGGCGCCGACGGACTCGGCTGGGTCTGGACCCTGCTCAAAACGGCTGTGCTCGCCTTCGTCGTCATCTGGCTGCGGGTGAGCTATCCCCGGATGCGTGAGGACCAGTTGCAGAAACTCGCGTGGACGGCCCTCGTCCCGCTCGCTCTCGGCCAGATCGCCCTCACCGGCGTCGTGAAGGTGGTGATCCAGTAATGCCGCCCATCCCCGGCTCCGGCCTCGCCAAGGGTCTCGCCGTCACCCTGCGGACGATGACGAAGAAGACGGTCACCCGGCAGTACCCCGATGCCCAGCCCGACCTGCCGCCCCGGACACGTGGTGTGATCGGCCTGTTCGAGGAGAACTGCACGGTCTGCATGCTCTGCGCCCGTGAATGCCCCGACTGGTGCATCTATATCGACTCCCACAAGGAGACCGTCCCGGCGGTCACCCCGGGGGGCCGCGAGCGCAGCCGCAACGTCCTCGACCGGTTCGCCATCGACTTCGCACTCTGTATGTACTGCGGTATCTGTATCGAGGTCTGTCCTTTCGACGCGTTGTTCTGGTCCCCGGAGTTCGAGTACGCGGAGACGGACATCCACGAACTCACCCATGAGCGCGACAAGCTCCGCGAGTGGATGTGGACGGTGCCCGCGCCGCCCGCGCTCGACCCGGCCGCCGAGGAACCGAAGGAACTCGCCGCCGCGCGCAAGTCCGCCGACAAGCTCGCCGCCGCGCAGGCTCCTCCGCCCTCCGACCCTCCGGCCCAGAACAGCGCCCCCGGCCCGGCCGCCCCCACTCCGCAGGCCCCGGCGGGCCCGCAGGCTCCCGGCCCGGATGCCGTAGGTTCACCA
>NZ_JBSGUP010000549.1:0-5609 GCF_053607985.1 Streptomyces sp. NPDC055078 | reverse complement strand
GGGCGACGACGGCCGGCCTGCCTCCCGTGACGCGGCCCCGGACATCGAGGACCAGCCTGCGCAGATCGTCGGCGGATGTGCCGTCCGGCACCTGCCCGGTGACCAGGGCGACGCCCCGTACGTCCCTGGCTCCCCCGGCCAGCCCGGCGGCGGCCTGGAGGACCTTCTCGGCGCGGAACCGCTCGATCTCCTTCTCGGCGTCCTTGAGCTTGGCGAGCACGCCGGAGATCTTCTCGGGCAGCTCCTCGGGACGGCCCTTGACCAGCTCCTGGAGCTGGGCGACGATCGTGTGCTCGCGAGCGAGGAAGTTGTAGGCGTCCACCCCGACGAGGGCCTCGATACGGCGCACACCGGAGCCGATCGAGGACTCGCCGAGGAGCTTCACCAGACCGAGCTGGGCGGTGTTGTGCACATGCGTACCGCCGCACAGCTCCTTGGAGAAGTCGCCGATGGTCACGACCCGCACCCGTTCGCCGTACTTCTCGCCGAACTCGGCGATGGCGCCCTGCTTCTTGGCGTCGTCGATGGACATGACCTCGGCCTGGACGTCCAGCTCCCGGGCCAGTACCTCGTTGATCTTCTGTTCGACATCGGTGAGGACCGTGCCCGGTACGGCGGCGGGCGAGCCGAAGTCGAAGCGGAAGCGGCCCGGCGAGTTCTCCGAGCCGGCCTGGGCGGCCGTCGGGCCCAGCGCGTCGCGCAGCGCCTGGTGGGTCAGATGGGTGGCGCTGTGGGCACGGGCGATGGCGTGGCGGCGGGTGGTGTCGATGGCGGCGTGGGCGGCGGCGCCGACGGTGACCTCGCCGACCTGGACCGATCCCTTGTGCACGGAGACACCGGGAACCGGCTGCTGGACGTCGCGCACCTGGATGACGGCGCCGGAGTCGAGCCGGATCCGGCCCTGGTCGGCGAGCTGGCCGCCGCCCTCGGCGTAGAACGGGGTGCGGTCGAGGACGACCTCGACCTCGTCGCCCTCGGTGGCGGCGGGCGAAGGCACACCGTCGACCAGCAGTCCGACGATGGTCGACTCGCCGTCCGTGGAGACATAGCCGGTGAACTCGGTGGAGCCGGCGGCGTCGGCGACCTCGCGGTAGGCGGACAGGTCGGCGTGGCCGGTCTTCTTGGCGCGGGCGTCGGCCTTGGCCTTGTCCCGCTGCTCCTTCATCAGCCGCCGGAACCCGTCCTGGTCCACGGCGAGGCCCTGCTCGGCGGCCATCTCCAGGGTCAGGTCGATCGGGAAGCCCCAGGTGTCGTGGAGCAGGAACGCCTTGTCCCCGGCGAGGACCCGGCCACCGCCGGACTTGGTCTCGCTGATGGCGGTGTCGAGGATGTTGGTGCCGGCCTTGAGGGTCTTGAGGAAGGCGGCCTCCTCGGCGAGGGCGACGGTCTCGATCCGCTCCCGGTCGGTGATCAGTTCGGGGTACTGCACGCCCATGATGGTGATGACCGCGTCGGCCAGCTCGGCGACGACCGGTCCGGTGGCACCGAGGAGACGCATATTGCGGATGGCCCGGCGCATGATGCGGCGCAGCACATAGCCGCGGCCCTCGTTGCCGGGGGTGACCCCGTCGCCGATCAGCATCACGGAGGTACGGATGTGGTCGGCGACCACCCTCAGGGCGACGTCGGAGCCGTGATCGGCGCCGTAGCGCACCCCGGTCAGCTCGGTCGCCCGGTCCATGACGACGCGCAGGGTGTCGGTCTCGTACATGTTGTGCACGCCCTGGAGGACCATGGCGAGGCGTTCGAGGCCGAGACCGGTGTCGATGTTCTTCGACGGCAGCTCGCCGAGGATCGGGAAGTCCTCCTTGCCCTCGCCGGGACCGCGCTCGTACTGCATGAAGACCAGGTTCCACAGCTCGACGTAGCGCTCGTCGTTGACGGCGGGGCCGCCTTCTTCGCCGAATTCGGGGCCGCGGTCGTAGTTGATCTCGGAGCAGGGGCCGCAGGGGCCCGGCACGCCCATGGACCAGAAGTTCGGGCCCATGCCCAGACGCTGGATGCGCTCGGCGGGCACGCCGATCACGTCGCGCCAGATCCGCTCGGCCTCGTCGTCCTCCTCGTAGACCGTGATCCACAGCCGCTCGGGGTCGAGGCCGTAGCCGCCGTCGTCCTGGGAGCTGGTGAGCAGCTCCCAGGCGAACGTGACGGCACCTTCCTTGAAGTAGTCGCCGAAGGCGAAGTTGCCGCACATCTGGAAGAACGTGCCGTGCCGGGTGGTCTTGCCGACCTCTTCGATGTCCGGGGTGCGGACGCATTTCTGCACGCTGGTGACGCGCGGGGCGGGCGGCGCGGTCTCACCGAGGAAGTACGGCTTGAAGGGGACCATGCCCGCGTTGATCAGCAGCAGAGTCGGGTCGTCCGCGATGAGCGACGCCGAAGGCACGACGGTGTGCCCGCGCTCCTCGAAGAAGCTCAGCCAGCGGCGGCGGATTTCAGCCGACTCCATCAGTGGTCCTCATTCCGGTTGTACGGGTTGTCGGTGATCTCGGGGATATCGGGGCCATCGGGGATACCAGGGCGATCGGGGGGCGTGTCATGGATGCGTACGGGGTGCCCGATCGCGGGGCGGTGGCGCTGGGCGGGCAGCCCGGGCGGAGCGTTCACCCCGAGCACCTCGCCCAGTTCCTCCTCGCGCTGGACCATGCCCGCCCGGACGTCGAGTGCGAAGTCCTTGAGCCGGTGCCCGGCGTCGACCGCCCTGTTCGCCGCCTGCGCGGCGAGGCTCTCGGGGGTCAGCTGCTTCAGCTTGCGATGGACCTTGGTGGTCGCCCAGACGCCGGCGGCGGCGCCCGCGGTGAACCAGAATGTGCGGCGGAACATACTGCGTCAGCCCTTCCTGCCCCACCGGCCGCGGCCCTTGCCGCGCTCGCCGCGGGGCGCCGGGACCGTGCGCCCGACGACGACGGCGTGGCGGGAGCGCTCGGGGGGAGCCGGCTCGTCCTTGCGGCTCATCGCCCGGCGGACGCCGTAGCCGAAGGCGGCGACCTTGACCAGCGGGCCGCCGAACGTGGAGGCGACCGTCGTGGAGAGCGCGGAGGCGTTGGAGGTGACCTCCTGGACATCCGTCGCGATGGCGTCGACCCGGTCGAGCTGCGTCTGTGCGGAGCGGACCGTCGCGGAGGCGTCCGCCAGCAGCGGCACGGCCTGCTCGGTCACATCCGTCACGAGTCGGGTGGTCGCCCTGAGCGTCTGAGCCAGCCTCACCAGCACCACGGCGAGGAAGGAGACGAGGATCGCCCAGAAGACGGCCACCAGGAGCCCGGCAACCTCTCCACCGGTCACGCTGCACCGCTCTCTGCATTGTCGCCAGCTTGTCGCTGAAACCTCGGAATTCGTCCCACGACCCTATCGCGCCCGCGATGGCACCCCCTACCGCAATAAGACCCGGGGGGCTACCGCATGAGGCCGAGGGCGACCGGGAGACAATCGGGCAACCACCGGAGCAACCGGGGGGTGCCGGGGTGGGCCGTCACCGGCGCGGAGTCATGCATGAAGATTGTACGGAGTGGAATCGTGCGGGTACGCTGCGTGTCCCATGCGGCGCTCACAACGCAACTGTTGCTCCTGCGAAAACCATCCCCCCTGTCCCCCCGCGGCCCAGGGCAATCTCCCGGCCGAGCTGAATCGATTTGTCGGCAGGGTGGACGAGCTGGCCGAACTCACCCGGCTGCTCGACGGCTCCCGGCTGGTCACCGTCGCCGGGGTGGGCGGGGTGGGCAAGTCACGGCTCGCCGTCCATGGCGCGAGCGCTCTGCAGAATCGGTACGCCGATGGGGTCGGCCTGGTGACGCTGTCCGGCGTCTGCGACCCCGATCTGGTGGACCACACCCTGGCCGAGGTGCTCGGCATCACCGACCAGACCAGCCGGCCGCCCCGCGATGTACTGCTGGAGCATCTCGCCGAGCGGCGCTTCCTGCTCGTGCTGGACGGATTCGAGCAGGTCGTGGACCACTGCGCGGCGCTCGTACGGGATCTGCTGTCGCGCGCCCCCGGCCTTCAGGTGCTGGCGGTGGGCCGCAGACCGCTGCGGGTGGACGGTGAGACGGTGTACCGGATCGCCCCGCTGACGCAGCCGGACGCCGTCCGGCTCTTCGCCGACCGCGCGGCCCTGGCGATGCCCCGCTTCCGGCTGACCGACGGCAACCGGGACCGCGTCCAGGAACTCTGCCGGCGGCTCGACGGAATCCCGCTGGCGCTGGAGCTGGCCGCCGGACGGCTGCCCGCGCTCAGTCTCGACCAGGTGCTGGAGCGGCTCGACGACCGGTTCCGGCTGCTCACCGACGGCAGCCGGGGCGCGCTGCCGCGCCATCAGACGCTGCGTACGGCGATCGGCTGGAGCCATGAGCTGTGCACCCCCCAGGAGCGGCTGCTGTGGGCCAGGCTGTCGGTCTTCGCCGGACCCTTCGACCTGGAGGCCGTGGAGTATGTGTGCAGCGGGCGCGATCTGCCCGCCGACGGTGTGCTGGATGTGCTCTCGGGGCTGATCGCCCAGTCCGTGCTCTCCCGCGAGGAGACACCGGCGGGGCCGCGCTACCGGATGCTCGACACGCTGCGGACGTACGGCTGGGAGTGGCTGGCCGCCCTCGGCGACACCGAACGGATGCGCAAGCGGCACCGCGACTGGTACGTGGGGCTGGCCACCTGGTGCGAGCTGGACTGGTTCAGCCCCCGTCAGGTGGAGGTCGCGGCCTGCGCGGAGAGCGCGCTGCCCAATCTGCGGGCGGCCCTGGAGCTGTGCCTCGAAAGCCCGGAGGACACCCATCTCGGCCAGTATCTGGCGGGCACGCTCTGGTTCTACTGGGTGGGCTGCGGGCGGCTGGCCGAGGGCAGGCACTGGCTGGACCGCGCACTCGCCTTGACCGGCGAGCACGACGAGTCGCGGCTCAAGGCCCTGTCCGTGCTGGGCTATGTGGCGATCCTCCAGGGCGACAGCGCGGCGGCCTCCGCGGCCCTGTACGAGTGCCGCGAGGACGCGATCCGGACGGACAACCCGGTGGCGGTGGCGTACTCCGTCCACCGGCTGGGCTGTCTGGCGCTGCTCTCGGACGAGCTGCCGCACGCCGAGAAGCTCCTGCGCGGGGCGCTGGCCTCGTACCGGGAGCTGGGCGAACTCAACAGCAGCGTGCTGATGGGACAGGTCGAGCTGGCCCTGGTGCTGGTCTTCCGGGACCGGCTCGCCGAGGCCGTCGAGCTGTGCGCGGAGGTGCGGGACATCTGCGTCGAGCGCGGCGAGCTGTGGACCCGGGCCTACGCGCTGTACGTCCTGGCGTACGCGGCCTGGACGCGCGGGGAGTACGGCGGGGCGCGGGAGCTGCTGGCGGAGGCCATCGCCGTCAACCACCGGTTCAACGACCTGGTCGGTCTGGTGCTCGCCATCGAGCTGCTGGCGCTGGTCACGGCCGGCGAGGGCGACCCGGCCGAGGCCGCGGTGCTCCAGGGGGCGACCGCCCCGCTGTGGGACGCGGTGGGCGTCCCGCTCTTCGGGTCCGGAACCTTCGGGGCGCCGCGCGGTCTGTGCCGTCAGCGGGCGACCGCGGCGCTGGGTGCGGAGCGGTACGACGCCTTCGTACGGCAGGGGCGCGAGCTGTCGACGGACGCGGCGGTAC
>NZ_JBSGUP010000548.1:0-5612 GCF_053607985.1 Streptomyces sp. NPDC055078 | reverse complement strand
GCGTATCGGTGCGGGTGGTCCACTCGCCGGTCAGCCCGGCCGTGTGGTCGGGCGGCGCGGGCCTCGGCGAGGTGCCCGCCGCCGGGTGCCCGCCGGTCATTCCCCGGGTCCAGGCGGGCAGCCGCTGCTGGAGGGCGACGGACGGCGGGGACAACTGGGACGGCTGGGGGTGGGGGCGCCCCTCCCGTACGATCCGCCGCCGCAGGTCCTTGGCGTCGGACGGGCGGCCGTCCGGGGTCTTGGCGAGCAGATCGAGCACGATCCGCTGGAAGGTGTCGGGGATCTCGTCCCGGTGCGTGCGCAGCGGCTGCGGGACGGTGTCCCGGTGGCCGACGAGGACGGCCCAGGCGTCCTCGTGGTCGAACGGCGGGACTCCGGTGGCGATCTCGTACAGCACACACCCCAGCGAGTACAGATCACTGCGGTGGTCGACCCGGCCGCCGCCGATCTGCTCGGGCGACATGTAGTGCGGGGTGCCCATGGCGATGCCGGTGCCGGTGAGCCGCGACGAGCGGCCGATGTCCTCGCCGAGGCGGGCGATGCCGAAGTCGCAGATCTTCACCGCGCCGTCGGTGAGCCGCATGATGTTCGCGGGTTTCAGATCGCGGTGCACGATGCCCCGCTCATGGGTGTACGCGAGCGCGTCGGCTACCTGCTCGGCGATGTCGACGACATCGCCGACGGGCAGCGGGAGCTGTTGGTTCTCCTCCAGGAGCTGGCTGAGATTGTGGCCCTCCAGCAGTTCCATCACCAGATAGAGCACGCCCTCGTACTCGCCGAAGTCATGGACGACGGTGACGCCGCGGTGCTGGAGGGCGGCGGCGACACGGGCCTCGCGGCGGAAGCGCTCGCGCAGCACCGTGGCGAACGAGGGGTCGTGCTGGGTCATCGGCTTGAGGCACTTGACCGCGACCCGCCGCCCCAGCGACTCGTCGACGGCCCGCCACACCTCGCCCATGCCGCCGCGCCCGATGACATCGAGCAGCCGGTACCGGCCCTGGATCAGCCTGGTTTCCGCCATCGCCTGCTGTCGCCCCCGTCGCTGCTCCGCGCCCTCCCCGGCAGGTCCAGTATGGCCCCCTGTCTGCGCGGTTTGTACGGGGCGGGGCGCGCGCCGGGCCCGAGTCGCGCCATCGCTCTCAAGATGTGACCTGGCGGAGGCGTCCCGGGCGCGGCGCACACCGTAGAACGTGTCAGCGGGAATCCGGAAGGGGCGGGCGCCCGGCTCAGCGCAGCGGGCGCAGCAGCAGGAGGGCGGTGTCGTCGCCGCGGCGGCCCTCGGCTCCGGCCGGGCCGATCAGGGTGTCGGCCAGGTCCTCCAGGGATTCGCCGGTGCTGCGGGCGAGGCGCCGGGCCAGTGCCGCCAGGGCGTCGTCGAGGTCGATGCCGGGTGTCTCGATGAGTCCGTCGGTGTAGAGGACCAGGACCGATCCGGGCGGCAGCGACACCGCCGTGGTCGGGTACTCCGCCGCCCGATCGACACCGAGCAGCGGCCCGCCCGCCAGTTCCAGCGCCCGGACCCGGCCGTCCGGATCGCGCAGCAGGGGCTGGGGGTGTCCGGCGCGCGCGAGGAGCGCGCGGTGCGCGCCCAGCTCCAGATGCAGATAGACACAGGAGGCCAGCAACTCCGCGTCGAGATCCATCAGCAGCCGGTTGGTTGACGTCATGACCTGGCCGGGCGGCTGGCCCACGGCCGTGTAGGCGCGTACGGCGGTGCGGACCTGGCCCATCAGTCCGGCGGCGGTGACATTGTGGCCCTGGACGTCCCCGATGACGGCGGCGGCCGTGTCGCCGGTGGGCACCAGGTCGTAGAAGTCACCGCCGATCTCCATGCCCTGGGTGCCCGGCAGATAGCGCGCCGCGACCTCCAGTCCGGGCAGCCGGGGCAGGGAGTGCGGCAGCAGCGCGGACTGGAGTCCCTGGGCGAGCCGGTAGGTGGTGTCGTAGAGCCTGGCCCGCTCCAGTGCCTGCGCGATGAGTCCGCCGAGGCTGGTGAGGACGGCCCGCTCGTCGGTGGAGAACCGGTGCTCCCTCGCGTAGCCGAGTACGCAGGTGCCGACGGGCCGCCCGGAGGTCACGAGGGGGAGATACGCCCAGGAGGCCATGCCGTCCGGGGTGGCGAACCGGATGGGGTAGACCCGTTCCAGTTCGGCGCGTGACTCGAAGAACGACGGAACCCCGGTGGCCAGGGCCTGGGCGCCGGGGATGGGGGCCGTCAGGGGGGTGCCGTCGAACCGCTCCACGATCCGGGGGTCCGGGTAGCCGCGCTGCCCCAGGATCCGCAGCCGTCCGTTCTCGGAGACCAGCATCACCAGGGTGCTGCTGCCGAGCGCCGGCATGATCTCGTCGGCCACCCGCTCGATCACATCGTCGACGCCGACGGCCTCCGTGAGCGCGCTCGCCAGGCTGAGTACATGGGAGATGGTGACCAGGCTGGGCGACCGCTCGGGCGGGGTGCCGGCCGGGATGAGCCGCAGCGCCTCGCGGGCCGGGGCGATCAGCACGCTGATGCCGTCCCGTCCGGGGTGCAGCCGGAAGGTGAGCCAGCCCCGTGGCGGGCGCAGCACGGTGAACGAAGTGGTGTGCTGGCTCAGCATCGCCGCACGGTAACGGTCCTCGTACACGGGATCGTTGAGCCAGGGCAGCGCGGTCCACAGCTGTTTTCCGAGCAGCCGGGAGACGGGGGCGCCGAGCAGTTCGCCGGTGGCGGGGTTGGCGTAGGTGACACGGCCTTCCACATCGAGGGAGCACATCCCGTCCGGCAGCCGGGCGAGCATCTGTACCGCCTCGATCCCTCCCACTCTCGCCGCCATCGCCCCGGAGCCGAGGAAGTACAGATCGGGGACGATCGGGCTGCCCTGCTCGGCCGCCTGCCGGAGCCTGGTCGCCAGTTGGTCGCAGGCGGTGGTGAGCCGGGTGTGCTCCGCCTCGGACAGCTCCGGGGGGTGGGACGCGGGCCAGGTGACATAGACGGCTCCGTACACCGTTTCACCGGCCACGACGGGCGCGGCGGCCAGACAGTACGGATAGGGCAGGACGAGGGCGATCCGGGGGTAGCGGCGGGCCATCTCCTCCTCGCTGGGGACCCAGATCAGCCGCCGCCGGCTCACGGCGTCGGTGACGGGGATGAGCGTGGTGAGCGAGACCCGTTCCCAGGGAGCGGTGAACGCCCGGGGCAGTCCGGCCTTGACGGCCATTTCGAGCACCTGGCCGGACTCGCCGGGTGCCAGCAGATAGATCGCCCCGGAGTGGGCGTGGACATCGTCCATGATCCCGGCGAGAGCGAGCGACAGGAGTGGCGGGGGGCCCGCGCCGCTGTCCTCCTGCGCCGCCGCCGCGGCGGCACGCGGTCCTCGCACCGTGCACCACCTCCTCCCCACCGCTCATGACCAAGGCTGCCCGCTGCGGCGGTTTCTCGCACGGCGAGCGCACACCGGGCCCGGGCCGGTGCGCCCGGGCGGCATCCTGCCGGTGCCCCCGGGCGGCATCTTGTACGTGAGGGCCGGCGGCCCGGACCCGGCCATGGGCCCGTTCCCCGGGGCACGGGCCCGGGGAGCGCACCGGCCCGGGGGCACCCTCGCCGAGCGGGACGGACCGGGCCGGGCCGGACCGGGCCAGGAGGTCGGGGCCGCGGTCCCGCCACCGCCCGGCGGCGCGCACCCGGGCCCGGGCCGGGCGGCTACCCCGTCCCCGCCGTCACCCGGACCGTGGCACTCCGTGTCACTCCGTTCACCGTCACGACCAGGGTCACCTCCCCCGCCCGCAGCCCGGTGAGCCGGCCGGTCGCCGGGTCGAAGGCGGCGCTGTGGCGGGGCCGGGCGGTGGCGGGCGGGCCCAGGTGGAGGCCGGGCGAGCCGGACCAGTCCACGCTCATCGGGTAGGCGGCCGGGACGGTTCGTACCCCCTGGGTGACGGTCGCCCGTACCGTACCCGCACTGCCGGGTGACAGGGCATCGGGTGCGTCCAGGGCGAGGGCGTCGGTGTGGGCGCGGGTCTGTACCGAAATCCAGTCAGGGCCGCCCCGCCACGGCCGCTGGCGGGCGGCGAGCTGCTCGCCCCGGCTCACCGGGTCGACGCCGACGAGCGACCAGCCGGTGAAGCCGCCCTCGTCCACCGGGCCCGCCGGGTTCTTGCCGGAGTTGCCGTTGATCAGATACGGGACACCGTCGACCCGCCCGGCGTGGAAGACCCCCACATGGCTGCCGATGAACGCGGCGCCCTTGCCGGTGGTGCGGCGGAACCCGGCGAGCCACTGCTCGATCAGCGCGGCCTCCTTGCGGTCGCCGAGCCTGCTGCCCTGCTGCGCGGTCGGATCGCGCGGCGGTACGTGCTGGACGAGCAGTACGGAGGACACCCGCGGGTCCCGCGCGGCGGCGTCGAGCCGGGCGCGCAGCGACCTGATCTGTTCGAGGCCGCCGCCGCGCAGGGTGAGGCTGGAGGTGTCCAGGGTCACCAGCCGGGTGCCGCGGTGGTCGAACGTACGGTGCGCGGGCCCGAACTCGGCGATGAAGTCCCCGATCCGGCCGCCCATCACCTCATGGTTGCCGGGGACGTAGTACCAGGGCAGTTCGTCGCCCAGCTCCTCGGTCAGCACCCGGCGGGCGAACGCCAGATCAGCCGGTGATCCCTCGTCCACGAGATCGCCGTTGACGACGAGGAAGTCCGGCCGGGCCGCCTTGATCTCACGCAGGGTGCGCCGCGCCTGGCGGACGATCGGGCTGTCCGGCTCCCGGGCGACGAACTGCGCGTCCGACATCACCGCGAACCGCCAGTCCCGCTCCGCCGTCCCGGCCGCGGAGCCGATCAGCGGATCGGTGGTGCGCGGCTGTTCGGGCAGGGCGACGTCGGGTGGCACCTGGGCCTCCAGACCGTCGATCACGATCTTCCCGGTGTACTGCCTGGCCGCCGCGGTCTCGGCGAGATAGAAGCGGTGCACCGATACGGGTGTCGCCGCTCCCGGCGGGACGGTGAAGGTCACCTGCCGCCATCCGGTCCAGGTGATGAACGGCCCGCGCAGCAACTGGTCGGATCCGGCGGCGTCCTTGAGATGCAGGGTGGGCCAGGCTCCCCGGCCGTCGCCGTTGATCCACAGAGTGAACGACTGCGGGGCCCGGGGCTGCCCCGGGACGGTGATCCGCCGCGGCGGACTGGCGTAGGCCGCCCGGGTCGCGGTGGAGCGGGTGAAGTCGTACGTCAGCTCCAGACCGGTACCGCTGTGCCCGGCGGGCGTCGCGGCGAGCGAACCGGCGGCGCGGGCCTGGCTGAAGGTCCACGACCCGGCGTCGTCGAAGCCGGTCACCGGCTGCCGGGTGAGGCCGACTCCCGCGGCGAGCGTGGTGGTGACCCCCGCGACCTGTGCGGTGATCGCGCCGGCGCCCGTGCCCGTACGGGAGGAGACGGTGAAGGACCCCGCGCCGTTGTCGCGGATGTCGAACAGCGACCGGTCGTAGCGCAGCGTCACATCGGCGGGTTCGACGGGGGCGCTGTTGCCGTGGGCGTCGAAGCCGGTGAAGCCGAAGGTGCCGGTGGCCGCGCCGTCCGCGAGGGAGACCCGGCGGGTGGTCGGCTCGATCCGGGCGAGATCGTCCAGCACGGTCAGCTCGACGGTCCCC
>NZ_JBSGUP010000547.1:0-5629 GCF_053607985.1 Streptomyces sp. NPDC055078 | reverse complement strand
GGGAGTGGAACAGCTCCGGGGGCCGCTGCTGCGGTTACCCCATGGCGCCGGGCACATGAAGCTCTCGCGGCCGACGGACGACCGGAACCCGGGAGCGTCCCGGACCGTGGGCGGGCTGGGGAAGCAGTATCTGATGTGGGACGGCAAGGTCGTGCCGACGGCGGTGGCGCTGGCGCACCGGGACGACCTCGCCACGCTGGAGCGCTGGTGTCCGGAGGCCCTGCCCGTGGCCGAGGTGGTCGGCGACGCGACGTATGACCGGATCGTGGCGGGCCTGCCCCTGCGGCGGCGCGCTCGCGCCGCCCTCGGGCTGCGTCGCGGGCAGAAGCTCGTTCTGGTCTCCTCCACCTGGGGAACCGGCTCGTCCTTCAACCGGCTGGACGCGCTGCTGCCCCGGCTGCTGGCCGAACTGCCGGCCGCTGGGTATCTGGTGATGGTGATGGTGCATCCCAACGTCTGGTCCGGGCACGGGGACTGGCAGGTGGGCTCGTGGCTGTCCGCGGCCCGGCGCCGCGGGGTCGTCGTCATTCCGCCCGAGGCCGATTGGCGTACGCCGCTGATCGCGGCGGACTGGGTGATCGGTGACCACGGATCGGTCACCCTGTACGCCACCCTGACGCGCGCGGCCATCCTCCTGGCGCGGTTTCCGGCGGCGGACGTCGACCCCGCGTCGCCGGGGGCCGAGCTGGCCCGGGTCGCCCCCGCGCTGTCCCCCGCGCACCCCCTGCCGGAGCAGCTCGCCTACGCGCGGGCCGAGTATCCGGCCGCCGAGTACGCACGGATCGCGCGGCGTATCTCGTCGGAGCCGGGTCGGTTCGCCCGGAACACCCGGAGGCTGATGTACCGCCTCCTCGGTCTGGGCGAGCCCGCACACGAACCGTCGTTCCCGCCGCTGCCGCTGCCGGAGCGGTGGGCCGGTACGGGTGCCGGTGTGGGTACGGGTGCGGGTGTGGGTAGGGCGGCGGGTGAGGCGTCCGCGTGAGCAGCCGGGCGGGGCAGGGGGCCGGGCCCAGCCGGGCGGGGCAGGGGGCCAGGCCGGTCGGTGGGCCCGGCCCCGGCATGGTCCGGTCGGTGGCCCCTGCCCGGGCCCGGCAGGGTCCGGTCGTGGCTCCTGGCAGGCCCGGCCCTGGTCGGTCGTGGCCCAGGCCCATGCCCATGCCCATGCCCATGCCCATGCCCAGGCTCCTGCCCGGTCCGGGCAGGGGCCCGGTCGCAGGGGCTAACGCCGCCGCAAGCGCTCCTCCAGACGCCGGGCGTCGGACTCGCTGACCGGCCGGTAGCGGGCCAGGGACTGGTCGTACCACTCCCTGGCCCGTCCCGCGTCGCCCCGTTCCTCGGCCGTCTCACCGAGCATCTCCAGCACCCGCCCCTGCCAGTGCACCGAACCCGTCGCCTCGAACTCGCCCAGCGCCCGGCGCAGATGGGACTCCGCGAGCCGCTGGTCCGAGCTGTCGTGCCGGGCGTGAGCGCGTCCGAGGAAGGCCAGGGCACGCGCCGCGTCATAGAGATCGTCTTCGGCGAGCAGGTCGGCCCTGGCCCGGACGAGGTCGGGGAGCGCGTCGCCGGGACGGTTCGCCGCGAGGGCGACGTCGCCGAGGCAGAGCCGCGTCAGCGCGGCACCACGGCGGTAGCCGAGCGCCTCGCGCAGGGCGAGAGCCGCGCTGAAGCGCTCCGTGGCCTCGGCCAGCCGTCCGGCGAGCCGATGGGTCTGCCCCAGACCGTGCAGGGCCTGGGCTTCGGCGAGCCGGGCGGCGTGCAGTTCGCGGTCCGCCTGCTCGTCCGCCGCTGCACCCCCGTCACACCGGTCACCTCCGGCACTCAACCGGGCCACCTCCTGCCGGGCGGCGTCCAGTGCCTGGCCGAACCAGTCGATGGCTTCGGCGTGACGGCCCGCGTTGCGCAGTCCCGTACCGCCGGATGTGAGCATCCGGCGCACGCCGTCGCCGTCCCCCACCCGCTGTGCCGCCGCCAGGCCGATCTCATGGGCCTCGACCCACAGGTCGTACGGGCGCAGCCGCAGGAACAGCGGCCACATGGCGTCGGCGAGCTGCCATGACGCGGCGTCCAGGCCCTCCGCCACGGTGGTCCGCAGCACCGCCATCAGCTGGGAGCGCTCGGCGTCCAGCCAGCGCAGGGCACCCGGGGCGTCGGCGAACGGCGGCGGGCCGACCGGTTCCGCGTAGTCGCGGCGCAGTGTGCGATGGCTGGGGGTCAGCAGCGCCTCGGCCTCGGTCGCGGCGCTCAGATAGAAGTCCACCACCCGGGTCACCGCCCCGTGGGCATGGGCGGATGTCTCACCGTCCGCCGCCAGCTCGCGTGCGTGGGCCCGGATCAGGTCGTGGAACCGGTAGCGGTCGAGTCCGGTACGCAGTTCGGGCCCGAGGTCTTCGAGGAGGTTGACCTCGGCCAGCTCATCGAGCAGCCAGTTCGCCTTGGCCGTGGGCACGGTGCAGGCAGCGGCGGCGACCGGAGCGCTGAGGACGGGGACCGGTGCCAGGCTCAGCCGGCGGTAGCCGCGGGCCAGCTCCGGTGTCAGCAACCGGTACGACTGGTCCAGTGCGCTGCGTACGGCGTACTCGCCCTCGACGTGCAGGGCGTCCAGAGCGTGCGCGCCGTCTTCTCCCAGGGCAGCCGCCATCACCGCCAGGGGCTGGCGCGGGCGGGCCGCGACCCGGGCCGCCGTGACACTCACCGCCAGTGGCAGCCCCGCACTCGCCCTCGCCATCGCCAGGGCCGCTTCGGGCTCCCGCCGGACGCGTTCGGTACCGATCCGCCGGCTGAGGATCTCCACCGCGTCCTCGGTGTCCATCACCTCCAGCGGATGGAAGGCCGCGCCGTCCATCCCCAGTCCGGTCAGCCGCCGCCGGCTGGTCACCACGGTCAGCGCCCCCGCCGAGCCGGGCAGAAGCGGCCGGACCTGTGCGGCGGTGAGCGCGTTGTCGAGGAGCAGGGCCACGCGCGCGTCCGCGGTGACCGAACGCCATAGTGCCGCACGTTCGTTCAGCGTCCAGGGAATCTGCTCCTGCCCGAGCGCGCGCAGGAGATCGCCCAGAATGTCGATCGGTCTGGCGGGCCCGTCAGGGGAATGGGCGCGCAGATCGGCGTACAACTGCCCGTCGGGACAGGTATCCGCGAGGCTTCGCAGCGAGCAGCACGCCAGCGTCGTCTTCCCGACCCCGGCCGGTCCGCTGATCACGGCGATCACCGGCCCGCCGCGCGGGGACCGCAGCAACAGGTCCAGCTCCGCCAACTCCCGCTTACGGTTGGTGAAATGGCTTGGTACAGGCGGGAGTTGGCGCGGCATGGCAGAGGTTCTCGGCGGTTCGGGAGCGGTGGATGGCGGGTGAATATGAACATCGCCGTGCACATCATGAGCCTGAATCACGGACCCCGCGATCCGAGTGGACGCACCGATGGTGTTGTCCACCGAGCTACGCCCACCGGGCAATGCGCCCCCGGTGGCGGTGAGCCATTTTCTTAAGTGTCTCGCCAGCGAGGGCCGCACCATCGCCTGTCCGGCCAGGGAGTCGGACAGGACCCGGCCACGGTCCTCGGCATCCCGCCCCGCTGCCGCCGCCCATGCCCGTACCAGCTCGACTGCCGCGGGTTCCGCCGACGTCCGCACGACGTCGGTGAGAGCGCGTACCGCCTCTGGTCGGGCACCGACCGTCAGCAGCGCGGCTCTCAATTCCCTTGCAGTCACCTGATGCATTCCCGCCCCTTCGGCCCCATTCGACTTCCAATGTCCCCTTTCTACCCGCCTCCCATTCCTTCCAGACGGGATGACGTCTGCGAAGCGAATGATTGAGCCAAATATGCAGAAAGGTGCAGCCATTGTTTGAATTCCATTGACCGGGTTGAGATTCCCGGTTGTCAACTGCCGCTTTTCATAGGAGACCTGCGTAATGGCGCTGGGCTGTACGGCACGGGCGGCCGTGGTTTATGTGTCGGGGGTGAGTTCGTCGGGGGTGGGTCCGGGGGTGAGGGTGGTGGCGCAGCGGGGGCAGGCGTACAGGGTGGTTTCGGGGTGTTGGGTACAGCGGACGGGTACGGGTGCGGTGGTGCGGCGTTGGCAGCCGATGCAGTGTGCGGTGAGGACGGGTGGGGGGTCGGTGGTGAGGCTTCCTGGGGTCATCGGGCTGTTCCCTGGAAGGCGCTGACGTAGGTGTGGGGGAGGTCGATTCCCCGGGTCGCGTAGTAGAGGGCGGTGCGGCGTCCGGGCCGGGTGCGCCGGGTCAACAGCAGGAGGGTGAGCACCCATACGAGTGCACGGGGGATACAGTCGGGCAACGTCGTTCAGCTCCTTTGCAAGCTGTTCGTCGAGCCCCGATGGACCGGTGCCCGGCGCACAGTCCGCAGTACGAGGTGACGCGGACCGGGGCGGCCGGTTCCCGGGGCGGGGTGCGTACGGGACGGCCCGGACGCCGGGGCGCGGGGGCGCTCACTGCGGGCCGCTCTCGTCGGTGAGGGCGTGGACCAGTTCGGCAAATGCGCGGTCGATCTGCCGCTGTTCCCATGCCGTGTCGAGGGCCGCGCACCACTGGGCGGCGTACACGGGGTCGCAGTCGATGCGGTGGAAGTCGGACAGGAGGGCGTGCCGGTAGCGGCGGGAGGTGGTCAGCAGCCACATCAGCCGGGGAAAGCGCAGCCGTAACCGGAACTCCAACGCCCCCAGGGCGAGAACGAGCGACACGTAGGTACGGGTCATGGCAGCCGCCGGTCCCGGCGGCAGGCGTGGACCGTCGCCTGGTCCCACGGCAGATCGGCGACGGGCAGCACGGGCGCATCCCGGCACAGTGGGGGTACGGTCATTCCGGCTCGCCCGAGGAGTGTGGCCAGGACGTGCCGGTGTACTCGTGGTGGTGGTCGTCCTCGTGGCCCGGGGGGCGGGTGCAGAAGATCTTCCGGGCCTCGGGGCGGAGTGCTCCGCACAGGGCATCCACGGTCAGACGCTCCACAGCAACTCCCCAGGGACATGGTCGACCAGAGCGATGAGTCCGCGCTGTTCACGGCACGGTGCGCAGGCGGTCTGCGCGTACGAGAGTCCGGAGGCGCGTTCGATCAGGTGGATCGTGCGGGCTGTTCCGGAGGGTCCGCCGTGCCAGTGGCACCAGCCGGACTCGCCTACCTCCAGCCACATGGCGCGCTTGACCACGCTGCGGGGGCTCATCGCTCGCTCCCTGCCGGGGGAAGTTCTGCGGCGGCGGTCAGTGCCGCCCACAGGGTGTCCGGGGTGACGAGCGTTCCGCATCCGTCGGGGGGTTGCAGCCAGTGCGGGCCCGGGGGCGCTGTGATGGCGGGTACGAGGACGGACAGCCAGCAGGCATCACCGAGGCAGGTGGTGTCGGCGAGGTCCCATGTGGCGGAGGTTCCCGGGGGGACGAGGAAGAACACAGTCTGCCCGGCCGGGTCGGAGATGACCGGCCCGTCGATGCCTGATTCGACTGCGGCGAGTCCGTGGATGCGCGGGGCTTTCACGGCGTCCCATGTCCGCCCGATGGGGAGAAGGACGATGCGGGTGGAGCTTAACCAGCGCTTGGCGCGCTCGGGGTCAGGGTCGGCCTGGGCGAGCCAGGCTGCGGGCGACATGGACACGGCACGATCCCCTCAACGACGGTCAGTTGAGGGG
>NZ_JBSGUP010000546.1:0-5631 GCF_053607985.1 Streptomyces sp. NPDC055078 | reverse complement strand
CCCGTTGATCCGGGTCCCCGGGCCGCCGCCGGGCCGCGCACAGTGCTTGCTTACCTCATCCGGCGATTGATCGCCGTCGCCATGATGCTGATGGTCGTGACCCTGGCGACCTTCTGCATCTTCTTCGTGCTCCCCAAGTGGGCGGGCTCCGACCCGGCGTATCTCTTCGCCGGAAAGCAGACCGACCCCGCGGCGATCGAGGGCATCCGGCAGAAGCTGGGCCTCGCCGCCCCGGTGCTGGTGCAGTTCTGGCACTTCGTCCAGGGCCTGTTCGCCGGCCGTGAGTACGCCAACGGCGCCGACGTCACCTCCTGCCCGGCGCCCTGCTTCGGCTACTCCTTCCGTACCGAGCAGGAGGTCTGGCCCCAGCTCACCGAGGCGATCCCGGTCACGCTCTCGCTGGCCGCGGGCGCCTGTCTGCTCTGGGTCGTCGGCGGTGTCTCCACGGGCGTCGTCTCCGCGCTGCGCCGGGGCAGCCTGTGGGACCGGACCGCGATGACCGTCGCCCTGGCGGGCGTCTCGCTGCCGATCTACTTCACCGGACTGCTCTCACTGGCGATCTTCAGCTATCAGCTGGACTGGGTCAGCGGTGAGTACGCGGCCTTCGGCGACGACCCGGCGCAGTGGTTCCAGACGCTGGTGCTGCCCTGGATCACGCTGGCCTTCCTCTACGCGGCGATGTACGCGCGGCTCACCCGCGCCACCATGCTGGAGATCATGGGCGAGGACTACATCCGTACGGCCCGGGCCAAGGGCCTCACGGAACGCGTCGTCATCGGGCGGCACGCGATGCGCTCCACCTGGACGCCCGTACTGACCCTGCTCGGACTGGACCTCGGAGCGCTGCTGGGCGGAGCGGTGCTCACGGAGTCCACGTACAACCTGCCCGGACTCGGGCGGCTGGCGATCGAGTCCATCAACACCAAGGATCTTCCGCTGATCCTCGGCGTCACGCTCTTCGCGGCGCTGTTCATCTGTGTGGCGAACCTCCTCGTGGACCTGCTGTACGCCGTCATCGACCCGCGAGTGAGGATCGGATGACCAACCTCGACAAGACCACTGGCGAGTCCGGTGGACCCGGTGAAACTGGCGGACATGGCGAGCCCGGCGGATCCGGTGAACCGGTGGCCGCGACCACGCCCGCGCCCACGACAGCGCTCGGTGAGGTCGCGGCGGCCGGCTCGCCGCCGCCCACCGCGTTCCTCGAAGTGCGCGATCTGCGGGTGCACTTCCCCACCGACGACGGTCTGGTCAAGTCCGTCGACGGTCTCAGCTTCCAGCTCGACAAGGGCAAGACCCTCGGCATCGTCGGTGAGTCCGGCTCCGGCAAGTCCGTCACCTCGCTCGGCATCATGGGCCTGCACACCGCGGGCCAGTACGGGCGGCGCAAGGCGCGGATCTCCGGCGAGGTCTGGCTCGACGGTCAGGAACTGCTGGGCGCCGACCCGGACGAGGTGCGCAAGCTCCGGGGCCGGGACATGGCCATGATCTTCCAGGACCCGCTCTCCGCGCTGCACCCGTACTACACGATCGGCCGCCAGATCGTGGAGGCGTACCGGGTCCACCACGACGCGGACAAGAAGACCGCGCGCAAGCGGGCGATCGAACTGCTCGACCGGGTGGGCATTCCCCAGCCCGACCAGCGGGTCGACAGCTATCCGCACGAGTTCTCCGGCGGGATGCGCCAGCGCGCGATGATCGCGATGGCACTGGTCAACAACCCCGAGCTGCTGATCGCCGACGAGCCGACGACCGCGCTGGACGTGACCGTCCAGGCCCAGATCCTCGATCTGATCCGGGATCTGCAGAAGGAGTTCGGCTCGGCGGTCATCATCATCACCCACGATCTGGGGGTCGTCGCCGAACTCGCGGACGACATCCTGGTGATGTACGGCGGCCGGTGCGTGGAGCGCGGGCCCGCCGAACAGGTCTTCTACGAGCCCCAGCACCCCTACACCTGGGGTCTGCTGGGCTCGATGCCGCGCATCGACCGCGACCAGACCGAACGGCTCATCCCCGTCAAGGGCTCCCCGCCCAGCCTGATCAACATCCCGGACGGCTGTGCGTTCCACCCCCGGTGCCCCTACGCGGATGTGCCCAAGGACAATCTGACGCGCACCGTCCGCCCCGACCTCCGGCCGGTGGGCAGCCGGCACTTCTCGGCCTGTCATATGGACCAGGACGAACGCACCCGGATCTGGACCGAAGAGATTGCGCCCAAACTATGAGCGACGCCCTGCGGATTCCCCGGCAGCCCTCCGCCGACGGCGCGCTGCCGGACGACGACGTACTGCGGAAGGCCGGTGGGCCGGACGACGTACCGCGGAAGGCAGGCGGGCCGGACGACGTACTGCTGAAGGTCGACGGTCTGGTCAAGCACTTCCCCATCCGGGAGGGGCTGCTGCGACGGCAGACCGGGGCCGTCCAGGCGGTCGACGGACTGAGTTTCGACGTACGGTCCGGTGAGACCCTGGGGGTGGTGGGGGAGTCCGGCTGCGGCAAGTCGACCATGGGCCGGCTGATCACCCGGCTGCTCGAACCGACCGGCGGGCGGATCGAGTTCCAGGGTCACGACATCACCCATCTCGGCGTGGCGAAGATGCGTCCGCTGCGCCGCGATGTGCAGATGATCTTCCAGGACCCCTATTCCTCGCTGAACCCCAGGCACACCATCGGCACCATCGTCTCCGCGCCGTTCCGGCTCCAGGACATCACGCCCGATGGCGGGGTGAAGAAGGAGGTCCAGGGGCTGCTGGAACGCGTCGGCCTCAACCCCGAGCACTACAACCGCTATCCGCACGAGTTCTCCGGCGGGCAGCGCCAGCGCATCGGGATCGCACGCGCACTCGCACTGCGGCCGAAACTGGTGGTGGCGGACGAGCCGGTCTCCGCGCTGGACGTCTCGATCCAGGCGCAGGTGGTGAACCTGCTGGACGACCTCCAGGACGAGCTGGGACTCACCTATGTGATCATCGCTCACGATCTTTCGGTGATCCGGCATGTGTCGGACCGGATCGCGGTGATGTACCTCGGCAAGATCGTGGAGCTGGCGGACCGCAAGTCGCTCTACGAGGCGCCGATGCACCCGTACACCAAGGCCCTGATGTCGGCCGTACCGGTGCCGGACCCCCGGCGGCGCGGTGGCAGGAGCGAGCGCATTCTCCTCAAGGGCGATGTGCCCTCGCCGATCTCCCCGCCCACCGGCTGCCGGTTCCACACCCGGTGCTGGAAGGCGACGGAGACCTGCAAGCGGGAGGAACCGCCCCTGGTCGAACTGAGGCCCGGGCGGCGGGTGGCGTGCCACCACCCGGAGAACGCCGAGGACCAGGTGCCCGAGGACACGGTGCTGGAGTCGGCGCGCGAGGCCGTCGAGATCGTCACGGCGGTCCCGAAGGCGCAGGAGGCCGTCGAGGGCGCCCCCTCAGCGGGCGGCGCGCAGGACAGCGCGGGAGACCCCACGGCGGGCGGCGCGCAGGACAGCGCGGGAGACCCCACGGCGGGCGGCGCGCAGGACAGCGCGGGAGACCCCACGGCGGGCGGCGCGCAGGACGGCGCGGTAGACCCATCGGCAGGCAGCGCGAAGGAGTAGCCGGGGCGCCGGGCACAATCGTCCGGTGTTCCAAGAACTCTTCTCGCCCTCCGTCCAGCACACGCTCGACCTCGCCGGAATCTTCGTCTTCGCGATCTCCGGCGCGCTGCTCGCCGTCCGCAAGAACTTCGATGTCTTCGGGATGGCGGTGCTCGCCGAGGTGACCGCGCTGGGCGGGGGGCTGCTGCGCGACCTGATCATCGGAGCCGTCCCCCCGGCCGCCTTCACCGATCTCGGGTACTTTCTGACCCCGCTGGTGGCAACGGCCCTGGTCTTCTTCCTCCACCCGGAGGTCGAGCGCATCCAGACGGGCGTCAATGTCTTCGACGCGGCGGGCCTCGGCCTGTTCTGTGTGACCGGCACGATCAAGGCGTACGAGTACGGCCTCGGCCTCACCTCGTCGGCTGCGCTCGGCCTGGCGACGGCGGTCGGCGGCGGTGTGCTGCGGGACGTCCTGGCCAACGAGGTCCCCTCACTGCTGCGCTGGGACCGCGATCTCTACGCCGTGCCCGCGATCGTGGGGGCGGTGCTGGTGGTCCTCTGCATCCGGTTCGGGACGCTCAACGATGTCACCAGCGGGCTCGCCGTGGTGACGGCGTTCGTCCTGCGCCTGCTGGCGCTGCGCTACCACTGGCGGGCCCCGCGCGCCTGGAACCGCCGGTCCACTGCGGCGGAGGAGAGCTGAGGGGTCCTGTGAGACCTGAGGTCCCGGGGGAGGGGCGTCACCGGGGGAGAGAGCGTCACGGAGGAAGCCGAAGCCGGAAGCGGAGAAAGCTACTGCTTAGTATTTGACTGTTGTACGGTACCGCTATGGCACAGGCAGTTCAGACATCCATCGGGGACAGCGAGTTCGACCGCGACACCGCCGTCACTCCGCGCGCACCCGGTATCTACGACGCGGAGCTGTCGGCCGGCTGGACGGTCATCGCCGCCGTCAACGGCGGCTATCTGCTGGCCGTCCTCGGCCGCGCGCTGGGGCATACGCTGCCGCACCCGGACCCCTTCACCGTCTCCGCGCACTATCTGAGCGCGTCCCAGCCCGGCCCGGCGGTGATCCGGACCGAGACCGTCCGCACCGGCCGTACGCTCTCCACCGGACAGGCGTCCCTCTTTCAGTACGAGGAGGACGGCACCGAGGTCGAACGCATCCGGGTCCTCGCGACCTACGGGGAGCTGGACGCGCTCCCCGCCGAGGTGCGCACCTCCGCGACACCGCCGGCGATCCCGCCGTACGAGCAGTGCCTCGGCGCCTCCGACGGTCCCGCCTCCGACGGTCCCGCGCCCGTCTTCACCGGCAGCTCGGCGATCATGGACCGGCTGAACATCAGGCTCGACCCCGCGACAGTCGGCTGGGTCGTCGGAGCACCCTCGGGCAAGGGCGAGATGCGTGGCTGGTTCTCGCTGGCGGACGGCCGGGACGCGGACCCGTTCTCCCTGCTGCTGACCGTGGACGCGCTGCCCCCGACCAGCTTCGAGCTGGGGCTGAAGGGCTGGACCCCCACGGTCGAGCTGACCACCCATATCCGCTGCCGCCCCGCCCCCGGGCCGCTGCGGGTCGCGATATCCACCCGCAATCTGGCCGGCGGCTTCCTGGAGGAGGACGCGGAGGTCTGGGACAGCCAGGACCGGCTCGTGGCCCAGTCGCGCCAGCTCGCGAAGGCCCCGCGCTGAGCCGGGGCAGCCGGGGGCGGTAGCCGCGCGGCCGGGCGCGCGCCGGGTGCGCTGCCGGCCGCCGGGCCGATCCGGCGGTCCCGGCCCGATCCGGACCGGGCTCGCGGAGCACTCGGCGGGGGGCCAGAGCCCCGGGGCACTGGCGGTACGGGCAGGATTCCCGGCCTTCGCGGGGCCGGACTCCGCGACGGCGCCGGTACGGGCGGACTTCCCACGCTCTGGTGCGGCGGGGCTCCTGCGGTACGGGCAGGCTTCCCGGGCTCTGGTGCGGCGGGGCTCCTGCGGTCCGGGCGGACTTCCCACGCTCTGGTGCGGCGGGGCTCCTGCGGTACGGGCAGGCTTCCCGGGCTCTTGACAGTACGGTCTACACC
>NZ_JBSGUP010000545.1:0-5632 GCF_053607985.1 Streptomyces sp. NPDC055078 | reverse complement strand
GTCCGGGCCTCAGGCATGTTCGGCGCCTTGTGCGTGTCCGGGACCTGGGGCGTGTCCGGGTGCGGGCGGGCGTCCAGGGCCTGCGCGGGTCCGGGTGCCGGCGGGTCAGCGCGACGCTGCCCGCGCCGCCCGCCCGCCGTACAGGTCGGGACGTAGCAGGCGCAGGTAGTCGGTCGGCTCACCGCTCGCGGCACCCACCGGCACGCGGGCGCAGACGACGTCCTCGTCGGGCCCCAACTGGAGCACGACGGAGCCGTCGGGGGCCACGACGCGGGAGCGGCCGGTGAAGGTGTACGGGGCCTGACGCCCGGTGCGGTTCACGTAGACGAGCGGCAGGCGGTTGTCCAGGGCCCGGGCCCGCGACGCCAGCTCGTGGTCGGCCTCGTACGGCTCCATGTTGGCCGCGACGCCCACCAGGAGCTGGGCGCCGTCGAGGGCCAGCGTCCGCGCCGGTTCGGGGAACTCGATGTCGAAGCAGATCAGCGGCCCGACGCGGACTCCGGCCAGTTCGACCACGCCCAGGCGGTCACCGGCCGCGAAGTGCTCGCGCTCCCGGTCGAAGAGATGCGTCTTGCGGTAGACGTCCACCAGGCTGCCGTCGCTGTCGACACACGCCAGGGAGTTCGCGACGCCGCCGGTGTCGGTGCGGGTGCCGGTGCTGCCCCTGAGGGCACCGCCTCCGCCGGTGCCGTCGCCGAGGGCGCTGTCCCTGAGGGCGCTGCCTCCCCCGGTGCCGACGCTCTCCGTGAAGCCCACGACGACGGCCGTACGCCACCGCGCCGCCACGGCCCGCACCCGCCCCATCACCTCGCCGTGCGGGTCGAGCGCCACCTCCCGTACGGAGTCGAGGCGGTAGCCGCCCAGGAACAGCTCGGGAAAAACGATCAGCTCCGCTTCGGGGTGCGCGCCGACGATGTCTTCGAGGCGTGCCAGATCGGCGGCGATGTCAGCCGGGTGCGGTGTCAGCTGGGCCAGTGCCACCCGTAGCTCACGGCGCGCACCGGCCGGAGTGCTCATGTCAGCCCCAGGGCGTACTCGGCGTCCGACAGGCGCCGCAGGCCGTCGGTGCGCACGTGGTAGTTGTCCTCCACCTTCAGCAGCACGAACTGCTCGCCCACCCACACCCCGGTCTCCGGCTCCAGGGAGATGACGCTGTTCTCCCGCAGCACGAAGTCACGGTCGACGAGGTGGGCGCGGTGGATCGTGGGCAGTTCACAGGCCCGCAGCCCGACACCGTGTCCCATGGCGTACGGGGTACGGGGCAGCCCCTGGCTCTCCAGGTAGCCGTTGACCGCCGCATCGACCTCGGAGGCGCGCGCCCCCGGCTTCGCGGCCTCCTCCCCGATGTGGTGGGCGGTGATCAGGGCGCGGTAGGCGTCCTGGACGGCGCGGGGCGGCTCGCCCACGAAGCCGGTGCGGGCGATGTCGGAGCCGTAGCCGTGGACTCCGTACAGGCCGATGTCGAAGAAGTACGCGTCGCCCTCCCGCAGCGTGCTGCCCCGGCCGAACCAGGTGCCGCTGCCCCGGCGGTGGTTGCACAGCGAGTGCGACAGGAACTCGGCGCCGTCGCGCTGGGCGGATTCCATGGCCGCCGCCAGGACGTCGAAGTCGGCCAGGCCGGGCCCCGCCGCCGCCAGCGCGGCCGTCGCCGCGCGGGCGTTGACCTTGCTCGCCGCGTCCAGCAGCGTGATCTCCTCGGCCGTCTTCTCGATCCGCAGCTCGTACAGCAGATGTCCGACCGGCACGAAATCGGTCTCCGGTGCCGCCTCTCCCAGCCGGTTCAGCACCTGCGGGTCGATCAGTTCGTGGCCCACCCGGCCGGCCCCGGCCAGCGCCCGGCCGAGGTGGGTGGCCCAGTAGACCGGGTGGCCGACGGCGGGCGCCCACGACGGGACGGGGTGGATCGCCCGGATCCACGGCAGATCCGGGTCGGGCGACTTCACCTCCTCGTCCACCCAGGGCGCGAAGATCTCCACCGCGCCGTCGGCGTCGACCACGGCGGCGAACCAGTCGAACGCCTCCGCGATGATCTGTGTGCGGTAGTCGGACGCGTAGCGGATGTGATCGAAGCCCGTGAGGAGCAGATGGCTGAGGCCCTGCTCGCGCATGAGCGCTGTGAGCCGCTCCCGCCGGTCCGTGCGGAGCCGGTCGATGTCGATGTCGGGCCAGGTGAACACGATATGCCTCCTCGTTGCCGTGAAGAAGCGCTTCTGCGCGACGTGTGATTCATGGTTGGTGAAGCGCTTCTGCGAGTCAATAGGCGCGGCAGATCCGATGGGCGGGCGGTGCGGGGTATCTGCGGGGCGGTCGGTGTCGGGTAATCCGCAGGGCGGACGGTGCGGGCGTCCGCAGGCCAGGGCTGTGCGCCCGCCGGGTCGCGCGGGAGATCGCAGGCCGCGTGGTTACGCGTCCGCAGGTGACGGCCTGCGCGCGGGCGGCTCCGGCTCGCTGAGGCGGGAGGCGCAGCGCACGGCGCTGCGCTGGGCCCAGGGCCCGCTCGTCAGTGCCCCCACCAGCAGGATGCACAGCCCGCACCCCGCGATGACCCACCACGCCGGGCGCGTCGCCGCGACGAACACCTCTCCGTACGAGGCCGTACGCGCCCCCACCGTGACGCCCGCCGCCAGGACGGTGCCGATCACCGCCACCCCCAGCGTCTGCCCGATCTGCCGGCTCGTGGACGCGACCGCCGCCGCCACCCCCGCCTGGGCGCGGGGCATCCCCGAGACCGCCGTATTGGTGATCGGGGCGTTCACCATGCCGAAGCCCAGGCCGAACAGGGCGAAGCCGCTGAAGAGGAGCACGTTCGACGTCTCCGCCTCGAAGACCGCGAACAGCACCCCGCTCGCCGCTATCGCCGGACCCGCGATCAGCAGCGGCAGCCGTGGGCCACGGCTGCCGACCAGCCGCCCGGACAGCGGGGCGCAGACCAGGGTCATGCCAGCCATCGGGAGCATGTAGAGCCCGGCGTGCAGGGCGGAGTACCCGCGTACCTCCTGGAGATACAGGGTGGTCAGAAAGAGGAACCCGCCCAGTGAGGCGAACGCGCACACCGCGATGACCGTCGCCCCGCTGAAGGGCGCGCTCCGGAAGAAGCGCAGATCGATCAGGGGCTCGCGGCGGCGCGGCTCGTACAGCAGCACCCCCGCCAGCGCGCCCGCCGCGACCACGGCGAAGACGAGGTCGGTCTCGATGATCGAGTACGTCAGCGAGCCCAGCAGCACGATGATCAGCAGCTGGCCGACAGGATCGGTCCGCCGGGGCTTCGGGGCGCGGGACTCCGGGACGTAACGCCAGGTCAGCAGGAGCGCGAGGATACCGACGGGGAGGTTGACCCAGAAGATCGAACGCCAGCCGATCGAGTCCACGAGCAGACCGCCGACCAGCGGCCCGGCCGCCATGGAGATACCGACGACACCGCCCCATACGCCGATCGCGCGGGCGCGCTCGCGCGGATCGGTGAAGGTGTTGGTGATGATCGACATCGCGACCGGGTTGAGCATCGAGCCGCCGACCGCCTGGACCATCCGGAACGCGACGAGCGACTCCAGATTCGGCGCGAGCGAGCAGAGCAGCGAGCCGAGCGTGAACAGCACAAGACCGGCCATGAACACCTTGCGCCGCCCGATCCGGTCGGCGGTGGAGCCCATGAGCATCAGCAGGGCGGCGAGGACGAGGGTGTACGCGTCGATCGTCCACTGCATGCCGGTGACGGTCGCGTCCAGCTCCCGGCCCATCGACGGGAGCGCCACATTGAGGATCGTGTTGTCCAGGCTGACGATCAGCAGACTCATACAGCAGATCGCCAGTACGAGCAGTCGCCGCCGGGATGTCAGCTCGGGCATGTTGTCGATAGTACGACTAACTAATAACCCATGCCCGGCCAGGACAGCCATTCGGGACACCGGCCGGGAAGCCGTTCGGGACCACCGGCCCGGAAGCTTCGGGAGACGGGTCAGGACACCCCTGAGGGACGAGAGGGCACCCCTGGGGGACACGGGCTATGACCCCCGTACGGGACAATGGACGGATGACCACGCTCGCCATCGGCCCGCATGCCGTACAGCCCCCCGTGGTGCTCGCCCCCATGGCAGGCATCACCAACGCGCCCTTCCGCACCCTGTGCCGGGAGTTCGCCGAGGGTGTCCGGGGGTTCGGGGACCGGCCCCCGGAGGCTCCGGTTCCGGCGGGTGCGGCCTCGGCGGGTCCGGTTCCGGGGGACGCGGCTCCGGTTCCGGCAGGTCCGGCTTCGGTTCCGGCAGGTCCGGCTCCGGGGGGCGCGGCTTCGGCGGGCAGGGGCCTCTTCGTGAGCGAGATGATCACCACGCGGGCGCTGGTGGAGCGCAATGAGAAGACCATGCAGCTGATCCACTTCGACGCGGGCGAGACACCCCGGTCGATCCAGCTGTACGGGGTCGACCCGGTGACCGTGGGCAAGGCCGTCCGCATGATCGTGGACGAGGATCTCGCCGACCACATCGACCTGAACTTCGGCTGCCCGGTACCGAAGGTGACCCGTAAGGGCGGCGGTTCGGCGCTGCCGTACAAGCGGCCTCTGCTGCGTGCCATCCTCCACGAGGCCGTCACCAACGCCGGGGACCTGCCCGTCACGATGAAGATGCGCAAGGGCATCGACGACGATCACCTCACCTATCTGGACGCGGGCCGGATCGCGGTCGACGCGGGCGTCACCGCGATCGCGCTGCACGGGCGGACGGCGGCGCAGCACTACGGCGGTACGGCGGACTGGGACGCGATTGCCCGGCTGAAGTCCCATGTCCCCGAGATCCCCGTCCTCGGCAACGGCGACATCTGGTCGGCGGACGACGCGCTGCGGATGATGCGGGAGACGGGGTGCGACGGAGTGGTCGTGGGGCGCGGCTGCCTGGGGCGGCCGTGGCTGTTCGGCGATCTGGTGTCGGCATTCGAGAACGGGGGCGCGGGCGGGGCGCCCGCCGCGCCGACCCTGAGGGAGGTCGCGGCGGTGATGCTGCGGCACGCGGAGCTGCTGGGGGAGTGGATCGGGGACGAGGCGCGCGGGGTGATCGACTTCCGTAAGCACGTCGCCTGGTACCTGAAGGGATTCTCGGTCGGCTCCGAGATGCGCAAGCGCCTCGCGATCACCTCCTCGCTCGCCGAACTGGGCGAGGGCCTCGCGGAACTGGACCTGTCCCAGCCCTGGCCCACGGGCGCGGACGGCCCCCGGGGCCGTACCTCGGGGAACAACCGGGTGGTGCTGCCGGACGGTTGGCTGAAGGATCCCTACGACTGCGCCGATCTGGGTGCCGAGGCCGAGCTGGACACATCGGGCGGCTGAGGGGGCAAGGGGGCCAAGGAGGCTGAGGGGTCGAGGGGGCTGAGGGGCCGAGGGGCTCAGGGCGGCCTGGAGGGGTGGACAGGGCTTGTGGGGCGCCCGGGGGCTTTTGGGGTGGCCGGGCGGATGACTGGGCGGATGTCCGGACGTTGTCCGGGGACGCGACTGGCCCCGATCCGGGTCCGAATGCCGGACCTGACGGCTCGTCCAGCGCGTGATTCTCGCCACCCCTGATCAGGGTTGCGCTCAGATGAGCGTTTTGAAGTCGACTGCACCTCTCGCAAGGGTGGCACTGCGTGCCACCCTTGCTGGCTTCAC
>NZ_JBSGUP010000544.1:0-5645 GCF_053607985.1 Streptomyces sp. NPDC055078 | reverse complement strand
GCGAACCGTCTCGCCAACTTCGACGACGCCAACCTCCGCCGCTCGGCCCGCGCGGCGGTGGCCGCGGGCGCCCGGGTGCAGCGCGCCCTGGAGATCCTCGGCGAGGAGGTGCCCGAGCACCTGGCCGCGGCCGGGCGGCTGCGGATGGACCACAAGCAGGCGTCCCTTGAGGAGCTGGGCGCGCTGGCGGATCCGCCGCTGACGAAGGACGCGGTGGCGGGGCGGATTCGCAGGCTGCTGGCGATGGCGGACAAGCGGGCGCAGGACCTGGGGATTCCCGGCACGGAATCCAACCTCACGGAGGAAATGGCGGACGGCCTCCCGGTCTGACCGCGGCCCTACCCGGGCGGGGTGGGTGTTTTCAGCCTGTTGGGTCCCCCCCCGGACGGACCGGTTCGCCGGAGCGCCCGGGCCGTTGCCGGGGCTCCGCCCCGGACCGCCCCCTACGCCCTTGCGGGCGTGGAGGTACCCCACCTACGCCCCGGCGGGTGTGGGTGAACCCCCAGCTCCTCAAACGCCGGAGGGGCTGAGTGGTGCCTGGTGTGTCTGCCCAGGGCCAGGGCCCAAGCGCTGGAGAGGCTGGATTGTGCCCGGTTTTTCCGTCCCGGCGGCGGGGGTAGGTGTTTTCAGCCTGTCCGGCGTTTGAGGACGGACCGGTTCGCCGGAGCGCGCGGGCTGTTGCCGGGGCTCTGCCCCGGACCCCGCTCCTCAATCGCCGGAGGGGCTGGATTTGCCTGGTGTCCGCGTTCAGCGGCCGAGGCCCAAACGCCGGAGGGGCTGGAATGTGCCCGGTGTCTGCGTTCGGCGAGGCCCAATCACCGGACGCGCCCGCTGCCCAAGGGCAGGACCGGCGCGGCGGACCGGCGCCATGTGGGACCCCGACCAGGGGAGCGCGGCGCCATGTGGGACCCCGGCCAGGGGAGCGCGGCGCCATGTGGGACCCCCGCCAGGGGAGCGCGGCGCCATGAAGGGCCCCGCCCGGAGGAGTCGCTCTCATATACCAGCGCGCCCGCCTTGACATGGGCATGGGGCCTGATGAGTCTGGCGTCTGTTCACTCTCCGGCAGACACCAGCAAGGGGGGCTCATGAGACGCAGAGCGAGATCGATCCTCGCCGCGGCTTCACTTCTGGCGGCCACACTGGCGATCGCTCCACTCGCCCGGGCCGACCAGGGAACAGGACAGGCGAAGGGTGACGGCGACGCGCTGTCCGTATGGCACGCGAAGGTCACCAAGACCCAGGTCCCGCTGATCCTCGCGGCGGGGGCCGATGGGCATGAGCTGAGTGAGCGGGTGCCCGACAAGGGATCCGCCACCGTGGAGCTGTATCTCACCGGCGAGCAGGCCGGTGAACTGAAGCAGCAGGGCATCAAGATCACCAAGCACACGATCCCGGCCGCCGCCCAGCAGCGCCTGGCGGCGGCGGGGGACGGCGTCTACCGCCCGTACGGCGGGGAGAACGGCCTCAAGCGCGAGATCCTCGCCACCGCCCAGGCCAACCCCGCCCTCACCAAGGCGGTCAGCATCGGCAAGACCGTCAAGGGCGAGGACATCCTCGCCCTCAAGGTCAGCAAGGGCGCCAAGCAGTACCGCGACGGCACCAAGCCCGCGACGCTGTACATGTCCAACCAGCACGCGCGGGAGTGGATCACCCCGGAGATGACCCGGCGGCTGATGCACCACTACCTCACGAACTACGGCAAGGACCCCCGTATCACCAAGATCATCGACACCACCGAGCTGTGGTTCGTGATCTCCGCCAACCCCGACGGGTACGACTACACCTTCGGCGGCACGGACGAGCGGCAGTGGCGCAAGAACCTGCGTGACAACAACGGTGACGGCCGGATCGCCCCCGGCGACGGTGTCGACCTCAACCGGAACTTCCCGTACAAGTGGGGCTACGACAACGAGGGCTCGTCCCCCGACCCGTACGACGAGACCTTCCGCGGCTCAGGACCGGGCTCGGAGCCGGAGACCAAGGCGATCGACGCCTTCCAGAAGCGCATCGGCTTCCAGTACGGCATCAACTACCACTCCGCGGCCGAGCTGATCCTGTACGGAGTGGGCTGGCAGGTCGCCACCTCCACCCCGGACGATGTGATCTACAAGGCGCTGGCCGGTACACCGGGGAACCCGGCGATCCCCGGCTACCGCCCCCAGGTCTCCTCCGAGCTGTACATCACCAACGGCGAGGCCGACGGACACGCGGCCAACGTCAACGGGATGATGATGTACACCCCCGAGATGTCGACCTGCGCCACCGCCTCCCGGATCGACCCCAACGACCCGTGGAACGCGGCCGACTGCGCCTCCGTCTTCACGTTCCCCGACGACGAGAAGCTGATCCAGCAGGAGTTCGCCAAGAACATCCCGTTCGCGCTCTCCGTCGCCGAGACCTCCGCCACCCCCGACCAGCCGGCCTCATCGCTCGGGCTGAAGGCGGCGGACTTCACGCCCGACCCGTTCACCGTCTCCTACGCCCGAGGCGACGACCAGGAGGTCTCGGTCATCGCCCGGAAGTCCGTCCGGGACAAGGAGCTGAAGTACCGCGTCAACGGCGGCCGGGTCCAGGACGAGGACCTCAAGCCCTGGAAGGGCGGAAAGGTCTTCGGCGGCGAGGACAACATCCGCTTCGACGAGTACCGCGCCGAGATCGACGACGACACCCGGGCGGGCGACAAGGTCGAGGTCTGGTTCACCGGCCGTACGAAGGACGGGAAGGCCACCGCCAGCGAACCGTTCACCTATACGGTCGCCGAACGGCCGCGCGCCGACACCCTGGTGATCGCCGAGGAGGGCGGCACCACCGCGGCGAAGCACACGGCCGCCTACACCGCGGCCCTCGCGGCCAACAAGAAGAGCAGCGCCGTCTGGGACGTCGCCACCCAGGGCCGCCCGCACCCGCTGGGCGTCCTCAGCCACTTCGACACGGCGGTCTGGTACACGGGCGCCGCCGCGCCGTCCTGGTCCACCACCCAGGCCCTGCGCGCCTATGTCAACGAGGGCGGCAAGCTCCTCACCGCCGGTGAGCGGGCCGGCGGCTTCGCCAATCTCGGACGCGCGGTGAGCGACGACTTCGCCCAGTACTACCTGGGCGCGTCCGGCCGGGCCTCCCTCGCGGGGACCTCGGCCTTCCTGGGCGCCGGCCGGCTCTCGGGCTCCTCCGCGGCCCTCACCGACGCGGCCGGGAACCCGCTGGACGCGGCGGGCGCGTACACCGTCACATCGGACACGCTGCCGCCCGCACAGTTCCCGCAGTTCCGCAGCGCAGCCGCGGGCGACTACCCGGGTGTCCGGATGCCGTTCTCGCCGTACGAGGGCAGCTACTACGCGGCGGCCACCCACCGCAACTCCTCCTGGATGCGGCTGACGCGCCCGGTCGATCTGAGCGGGACCAGTGCCGCCGACAGCCCGAAGCTGAACCTCCGGCTCAGCTTCAACACCGAGCCCGGCTACGACAACGCCATCGTCGAGGTCCACACCGTCGGCCAGGACGACTGGACGACCCTGCCGGACGCCAACGGCGGCACCCGCACCACCGTCCCCACCGAGTGCGACGCCGGGTTCTACGTCAACCAGCACCCGTTCCTGAAGCGCTATCTCACCGTCGGGAACGACGGCTGCACCGCGACCGGCACCTCCGGGAGCTGGAACTCCTTCACCGGGGCCTCCGACGGCTGGCGGGCCGCGTCCTTCGATCTGAGCGCCTACGCGGGCAAGCAGATCGAGGTCTCCGTCTCGTATGTCACCGACCCCAGCGACGGCGGACGCGGTGTCTTCGTCGACGACACCAAGCTGGTGACCGGCGGCGGTGAGCAGGGCGCCGAGGGCTTCGAGACCTCGCTGGGCGCCTGGACGGCCGCTCCGCCGCCGGCCGGCAGCCCGGCGCCGCGCGGGAACTGGGTCCGCAGCCAGGACCTGTACCCGTCGGCGAGCGCGGTCACCACCCGGGACACCGTGCTCATCGGCTTCGGCCTGGAGCATGTGCCCGGCGCGGCCGACCGGGGGAAGCTGATCGGGAAGGCGCTGAGCGCTCTGCGGCGCTGACGGACAGTAGTCAACAGCAGGGTACGGCGGCCCGTACTCCCTACCGGGGGGTATGGGCCGCCGTCGGCCGTACGGGGCCATCCGATGTCACTCCCGGCGGCCCAGGGGGGTAGGGTCGTAAGCGGTCGGGGACATCCCATACAACTCGCCGGCAGTCAAAAACCGGCGTACCAACGAGGAGATCGGTTCGTGACGATCCGCGTAGGCATCAACGGCTTTGGCCGCATCGGTCGTAACTACTTCCGCGCGCTGCTGGAGCAGGGTGCAGACATCGAGATCGTGGCTGTCAACGACCTGGGTGACACTGCGACCACGGCCCACTTGCTGAAGTACGACACCATCCTGGGCCGTCTCAAGGCCGAGGTGACCCACACCGCCGACACGATCACGGTCGACGGCCACACCATCAAGGTGCTCTCCGAGCGCAACCCCGCCGATATTCCGTGGGGCGAGCTGGGCGTCGACATCGTCATCGAGTCGACCGGCATCTTCACCAAGAAGGCCGACGCCGAGAAGCACATCGCGGGCGGCGCCAAGAAGGTCCTCATCTCGGCTCCGGCCAAGGACGAGGACATCACCGTCGTCATGGGCGTCAACCATGACAAGTACGACGCGGCCAACCACCACGTCATCTCGAACGCGTCCTGCACCACCAACTGTGTGGCGCCGATGGCGAAGGTTCTCGACGAGAACTTCGGCATCGTCCGGGGTCTGATGACCACGGTCCACGCCTACACCAACGACCAGCGCATCCTGGACTTCCCGCACAAGGACCTGCGCCGCGCCCGCGCCGCCGCGGAGAACATCATCCCGACCACGACGGGCGCCGCCAAGGCGACCGCCCTGGTCCTGCCGCAGCTCAAGGGCAAGCTGGACGGTATCGCGATGCGCGTCCCGGTCCCCACCGGCTCGGCCACCGACCTGGTCGTGGAGCTGTCCCGTGAGGTCACCAAGGACGAGGTCAACGCCGCGTTCAAGAAGGCGTCCGAGGGCGAGCTGGAAGGCATCCTGACCTACACCGAGGACGAGATCGTGTCCTCGGACATCGTCAGCGACCCGGCGTCCTGCACCTTCGACTCCTCCCTGACCATGGTCCAGGCGGGCACGTCGGTGAAGATCCTCGGCTGGTACGACAACGAGTGGGGCTACTCCAACCGTCTCGTGGACCTCACGGTCTTCGTCGGCGGCCAGCTCTGAGGACTCCCAGCTGCTCAGGGCTGATCAGTTTTGAACAATTCTGAACAGCCCTGAGCAACTTGTGGCAGCTCAGAACAGGTCAGCTCTGATCGGCTACGAGAACACCACGATGTGAGTGAGAGGGCTCGGGCGGCGCACTGCGGCGCGGTCCGGGCCCTGTCGCACGTTCAGCCCTCCGAGGAGTCCTGTCCATGAAGACGATCGATCAGCTGCTTGCCGAAGGGGTCTCGGGCAAGCGGGTATTCGTCCGCGCCGACCTCAATGTGCCGCTCGACGGCACCACCATCACCGACGACGGCCGTATCCGGGCGGTCCGGCCCACCGTCGCCAAGCTCGCCGAGGCGGGCGCCCGCGTCATCGTCGCCTCCCATCTGGGCCGCCCCAAGGGCGCCCCGGACC
>NZ_JBSGUP010000543.1:0-5649 GCF_053607985.1 Streptomyces sp. NPDC055078 | reverse complement strand
CCCTCGCCGTACCGCCTCGCGCGGACGGCGAGGGCGCGCGTCCGCCCTGCTCAGACGTTTCGTACGATCGTGTGGCGACAACGTCACACAGCTGAGCGAGGAGTGCGGGACATTGAGCGGGGCTCTTCCATCCGGCCGCTATCTGGTGCGGAACGTCGGCAGCGGACTGCTCCTTGAGGTGTACCGGGGGGTCAGGGGCAGCGGTGCCGTCGTCCAGCAGGGCAAGGAGAACGGCACCACCGCGCAGGAGTGGCAGATCGATCCGGTCCCCGGCGGCAGCGGGCTGCATCACTTCGTGAGCGTCGCCGGCGGCAAACGCCTCGACGTCGCCGACGCCTCCACCGAGAACGGCGCCCGTATCCAGCAGTGGCGCCCCAACAACTTCGGCGCCCAGGAGTGGATCATCGAGCGCCATCTCGACGCGCCGGGCACCGTCGCCATCGTCAGTTTCATCAGCGGTCTGCTGCTCGAAGTCGCCGACGGCAGTACGGAGGACGGCGCGCGGGTGCAGCAGTGGGAGGACACCGACTCCCCCGGCCAGCAGTGGCGGCTGGAACCCTGCCCCTGACCCGGTCGGCGGCCCTGTGTCCCCTGCCCCCTCTCCCCTGACCCGGTCGGCGGCTCTGTGCCCCCGTCCCTGTCGCCTGCCCCCTGCCCCCCGGGGCCCGGTCGGCCCCGCGGCCCGCTCAGCGCCGGGCGGTGTGCACCGTACGCGCCTCAAGCAGCGAGGCGTCCGGGCGGCGCAGCAGACTCTGCGCGTCGTCGGGGTCCAGCAGCCGGTCCAGTACGGCGATGTCGTCGTCCGCGAGCAGCTCGGCCAGGGTCTCGCGCTGGCGGGTGAGGGCGTGCACCAGGTGTTCGCGGACGGCATACGGCAGCGGTGCGGGAACGTCCAGCAGGAAGGACCGGGTTCCGCTCGGGTCCAGGCCCGCGGCGGTGAGCAGGGCACGCCAGTCCTCGGTCTCGTCCTTCGTACCGGGCAGCGCGGCCCGCATCCGCCGGAACCACTCACTGTTGGCGACCTCCAGCCGGGACTCAAGACCCGGCCGCCCCATCCCGATGTCGCGCGGCAGCCGGCGGGCGGGCAGTCCGCCCTCCACCAGCGCGAGCAGTCCGCCGGGCCGCAGCAGCCGGGCGAGATCGCGGAGGGCGCCGCGCTGGTCGCCGATGTGGTGGACCATATTGCCCGCCCAGATGAGATCCGCCTCGCCCAGCGTGTCCAGTTCGCCAGGGAGTTCGGCGTGCAGCGCCTGGAATCGGTCGCCGATCCCGGCGCGCTCGGCGCGGGCCCGCGCCCGGTCCAGCAGCTGCGGGGTGGCGTCGACGGCGACCACGTCGGCGTACGGGAACGCCTCGGCGAGCAGCGGGATCAGCACCCCCGGGCCACTTCCGATGTCGATGATCCGGCGGACCCCGGCGGGCGGCAGCAACTCGCCGAGCCAGGCCGCCGCCTGCCGGTACATCGGACTCCCGATCTCGGCGCCGCGCTCCAGCAGGGGGCCCAGCTCGTCCCAGTCCAGCTGGATTGGATCATGGTGATGACTCATGGCATCAGAGTGGCGCAGAGATGCCATGACCGCGAGTTGCGTTGCGGTTTCGGCAACCGACCGCCGCCGGTGCGGTGCTCCTGGGGACCGGTGCCGCCCACCCGGGTGCGGGCCGCGCCCGGGTCAGCTCGGCGCCACGCCCGGGTCAGCTCGCGCCGTGGCCGGGGGCGATGGACTCCACGCGCTCGGCGAGGGTGAAGTCCCTCTCGGTGACCCGGCCGCCCGCGTCATGGGTGTGGATGGTCAGCGAGACGGTGTTGTACCCGAGCGTGATGTCCGCGTGGTGGTTCAGCCTGTCCTGGATTCCGGCGATGTGCACCACCATCGCGGTCGCCGCGAAATGGTTGGCGAGCCGGTACGAGCGGGCGATGCGGTCGTCTTCGAGCGACCAGCCGGGCAGCTCCCGCAGCCGGTCCTCGATCTCCTTCAACGACAACGGCTCTGTGGTCATGAGCGGGTCCCTTCTCGTACGTGTCGGGGTCACCATAGGGTTCATGCCCGGTTCGGGCCCCGCCACCACGGCGCGGCGCGGGCGGTGTCGCCGAGCGCGCCGGACGGCGGGTGGTCCCGTGGGCGCGGTTCAGCCGCGGGAGTCCAGGACCTGCTGGACGGTGTCGGCCTCGGTGGCGGGTTTGTCGGCGCGGTGGCGCAGGACCCGGGCGAAGCGCAGGGTGACCCCGGCGGGGTAGCGCGAGGAACGCTGCACCCCGTCGTAGGCGATCTCCACCACCAGTTCGGGACGGACCCGTACGGTGAAGCCGTCGTCCTCGACGGCGAGTTCCGTCAGCCGCCGCGTCTGCCAGCGCAGCATGTCGTCGGTGAGCCCCTTGAAGGTCTTGCCCAGCATGACGAAGGAACCGTCGGCGGCCCGGGCCCCGAGATGGAGGTTGGAGAGCAGGCCGGTGCGCCTGCCATGGCCCCATTCGGCGGCCAGGACGACGAGGTCGAGGGTGTGGACGGGTTTGACCTTCAGCCACGCCCGGCCGCGCCGGCCGGCGACATAGGCCGCGTCGAGCGCCTTGACGAGCACCCCTTCGTGCCCTCGGTCCAGCGTCGCGGCCAGGAAGTCCTCGGCGGCGTTGAGCTGTGCCTCGTCCCCGGGGTCGGTGACGACGGTACGGCGGACCCGCATCGGCTCGGGGACCAGCCGGGCGAGCACGGTGTGGCGCTGTGCGCCGGGGAGGTCGAGGGTGTCCTCGCCGTCGGCGGCGAGGACGTCGAAGAAGACCGGCGACACGGGCAGGGCGGCCCGGGCCGCCGCGACGTCGACGCGGGAGCCGACGCGGGAGGCGGTCTCCTGGAAGGGGACGGGTCGGCCGGTGACCGGGTCCAGGACGATGACCTCACCGTCCAGAATGAACTGATCACCCATCAGCAGCCGGGCCGCTTCGGTGACTTCGGGCAGCCGGTCGGTGATGTCGTCGAGCGACCGGGTGTAGATCCGGGTGCCGTCGCCACCTCGGTGGACCTGGACGCGGATGCCGTCGAGCTTCTCCTCGACGGCGCAGGGGACGCCGAGGGTCCGTACGGCCTCGGTGACCGACTTCGCGGTGTGGGCGAGCATCGGCTGCACGGGGCTGCCGACCCGCAGCCGGAACCGGGTGAGCGCGGCGGGCCCTTCCGCGAGCAGGGCCGCCGCCACGCGGGGCAGCGATCCGTCGAGCATGACCGCCCGGCGGACGGCGTCGGGAGGTGCCCCGGCCGCCCGCGCCACGGCCTCCAGGGCGACGGCGTCGAGCGCTCCCTGCCGTATCTCGCCCAGCAGCAGCCGGACGAGGAACCGCTGCTCCTCAGCGGTGGCCGAGGCCAGCAGTTCCCGTACGAGCGCGCCGCGCGCGGCCCGGGAGCCGGGGCCCTGGAGTCCGGCGAGCGCGGTGAGCGCGGCGTCGGTGGCGTCGACGGTGAGCGTGGGGGTCCCGGCGGGCGGCGGCGGGTCCTTGACGCTGCTCCAGCCGACGCCGATCCGGCCCTGTGGCAGCCGCCCGGCGAGATAGGAGATGACCAGCGTGACCTGCTCGGGCCGGGTGTCGGCGAACAGTTCGGCGAGCAGGGCGGTCTTGCGCGAGCGGGCGGACGTCTCTGCCACGTCCCGTGACACCTCGGCGAGTCGAGCCAGCAGCATGCCGCCATCGTGCACCCCGGCGCCGGGCGCCGCACCCGCAGCGGCGGCCGTCGGCGCGGGTGCGGCAGGCCGGCCGTACGGCGGCCAAGGGGTGAGGAGGGGGTGAGGAGGGGGTGACAGGGAGTGGCAGGGGGTGCAAGGGGTGGCAGGGGGTGGCAAGGGGCACCTGGTCACGACTCCGTGGTCCGGTCACGGCGTCCGGCCCCTCGTCACGCCCGGACGCGAGGCTCCCCCGCCGGGCGGTCGTATCGTTTCGCCGGCGTTTGCCTATCCATGGGGCACATCACGCCATACGCACCCCCTCGGCTTCCCGCCCGGCCGCGACCGGGGGGTGGCCCCGGGGCGTATGGGGAGACCGTCGTGCGTGGGGCACATCCGTACGAAGTACGGTTGCGTGGGGGCGGAATCCCGAAGTGCCGTGGCACGGAGGGCTGTTGTATGACGCCGGGCTCCTGGTGCCCGCGTCGGGGACGGGGTTCGGGCCCGGACGGGTGGGGTGCTGTGTATGGCGGAAGCGGAAGCAGGGAGATGCGCCGGTCGTGGGCGCGGCCGGCGGACAGTGCCCGGCTGCCCCGGCGGCGGTTCCAGCGGCGCCCCCGGCGGCGGTTCCGGCGCAGTCCCCGGTGACAGCGCCGCCGCCGGGAGGGGTCCGGCCGGGCGGATCCGGACGTCGCCGGGGCACCGTGGGGCCCTGGCCTGAGATGGCTCCGCCTAGGGCGTTTCTGATGGATCAGGCTGGGTCAGGGAGCGGGGTCTGGTGCCGTGCATCGCAAGGCGGAGGAGGGAGTCCACGCGGTGGGGGTACCTCCCACGCCCCTGGGCGTAGGGGGCCGTCGGCGACTGACGACAACGCGGCGTGGGGGTACCTCCCGGGCCGCCAGGCCCAGGGGGAGTGCGGTGCCAGGGCACGCGAGCCCAGCAAGATCCATCAGAAGCGGCCTAAGGCCGGTGGCTCATGCGCGAGGTGAGCATGACCGTTCCGGCGGGCCTGCTGTTCGGGGCCTTCCTGCTGAAACTGCCCTGCCTGTGGCGCAACCGGGACGACCTTCTGCTGCGGGCGGTCTGCGGGCTGCTGCTCTTCGCCGGCCTGGTCTTTCTGCTCGCCGCCGTGCCGACGATCGCCGCGATCAACCGGATCGGCGGGGTGCCCAACCTGGCCGCACCCGTGGTCTACGGCGCCCTGACCGCCTTCAGCGGCGCCTGTGTCGTCCTGCTCATCATCTGGCGCGGCGGGACGACGGCGCGGACCCGGCGGGCGTCCCTGCGCTGTGTGGCCGCCTACGGCGCGGTGATCGTCGCCCTGATCGTCCTCTTCGTCCTCGGGGACGCCCCCGCCGAGCGGCTGCGGGATCTCGACACCTACTACGCGAACACTCCGTACATCCGCGAGATGATCGTGCTGTATTTGCTGGCGCACACGGTTGCGACCGTGGTGACGGCCGTGCTGTGCCGGCGCTGGTCCCGCCAGGTGACGGGTGTGCTGCGGACCGCTCTCGTATTGATCGTCAGCGGTTGTCTGCTCAATCTGGGGTTCGACGCGGCGAAGTTCGCGGCGGTCGGGGCGCGCTGGGCCGGACACGACTGGGACGCCCTGAGCACATATGCCGCGCCACCTCTGGCCTCGGCGTCCGCGCTGCTGGTCGGCAGCGGCTTCGTCCTCCCGCTGGTGACGCAGCGCCTCGGCAGCGGCCTGCACACAGCACTGCGCTATCTGCGGCTCGGCCCCCTGGAACGCCGGCTGACCGGTGCGGCCGGCCGGACGCCGTCGTGTGCCGCGATCGGGCGGTGGGCATCGCTCGAACTGCGGCTCACCCAGCGCGAGGCCGCGATCCACGACGGACTCATCGCGCTGCGGCCCTACTTCGACGCGGCGGTGCGCGATCGGATACGGGAGCGGGCCCTGGCCCGGGGCCAGGGCCCGGAGGCGGCGCGGATCCTCGCCGACGCCGGGATGATCGCGGCGGCCGTACGGGCCAGGGC